>NZ_OY764544.1:2718594-3020660 GCF_963668475.1 uncultured Methanospirillum sp. | reverse complement strand
AAGAATTGACATACCTATTACACCATCTCTTTGATCAGACCGGGTATCTCAGAGAGCCGGGAGGCAACAGGAATACCCAGCGACTTCAGGCGTTGTATTTTTGATTTTGCATCCCCTTCACCGCCTGATACAATGGCTCCTGCATGACCCATTCTCTTCTCCGGAGGAGCCGTTGTTCCGGCGATGAAGACAACAACAGGCAGGTCAGCCATTCGTGCTCCTTCTTCTTCAAGATTCCCTCCAAGTTCACCGAGAAGCACGACTGCCTTTGTCTGGGGATCTTCAGAAAATCTGTCCAGAACATCAGCAAACGTCTGACCGATAACAGGATCGCCCCCAATCCCTACCACACTGCTCTGCCCGATCCCCGCCCGAGTGAGTTCATGAACCACCTCATAGGTGAGGGTCCCACTCCTGGAGATGACACCAACCGGGCCGCGTGTATACAGATGCGAAGGCATGATTCCCATGCTGATCTCTCCCGGACAGAGGAGACCCGGGCAGTTGGGGCCGATGACCGTACAGTCCCGCATCTCTGCGTAGGCACATGCCTTCATCACATCATGAACAGGAATATGCTCAGTTATGGCAATCACAAGGTCAAGTCCTGCATCTGCTGCCTCCATGATCGAGTCCCCGGCCGCTGCCCCGGGCACAAACATGACACTAGCAGTTGCATCATGGGAATCAGCAGCCTCGTGAACACTGTTATAAACAGGAACCCCTCCAGACTCCTGGCCACCTTTTCCGGGTGTGACTCCTGCCACAACTCCAGACCCGCCGACTGACTGTGCATACTGATTCATCCTGCCGATGTGAAACGATCCCTGGTTACCGGTGGCGCCCTGAACAATGACCCGGGTGTTCCTGTCCGCGTAGATCATCGTGCCACCTCGACAGCAGCAGCCACTGCCTCTTCCATGGTATCAAGCATCCGGTACCCGTATTTGTTCAGCATAGTCCTTCCTTCCTCTTCGTTGGTACCGGCTAGTCTGACGATCACCTGCTGACCAACTCCGGCCTCAATGATGCCGGCAGCCACTTCATCGCAGCGGGTGATCCCACCGAGAAGATTGACAATGATCACCGAGACTCCGGGCATGGATCCAAGGAGCCGAACAGCATGAGCAACCCTCACCCGGTCAGCACCACCACCAACATCTAAGAAGTTGGCAGGCTTTCCTCCAAGCACGGTGATCAGATCCACAGTTGCCATCGTAAGGCCTGCACCGTTTCCGATCACACCGATGGAACCATCCAGTTCAACGAACGAGAACCCATACTCTTCAGCCTTACGCTCACGGTCAGTAAGGTCACGATTCTCAGAGATACCCTGCCTCGCGAGGGCATTATCGTCGACGATGATCTTGGCATCTGCCGCATATACCCCGGATGGAGTTGTCACCAGCGGATTGATCTCGGCAAGCAGAGCATCACGACACCTGAACACCTGGTATAGTTTATTGATAACCGGGCCCAGTTCTTTGGGTGCCCCGTTCAGAAGATATCTGACAGTGTATCCTGGAACATCAGACAAGAGAGGGTGAACAACTGCCCGCCTGATTGCATCAGGATTGGTTTGGGCAACCTCCTCGATCTCAACACCTCCGCTGGAAGTGAAGAGGATGAGTGGAGATCCTGATGAGCGGTCGATGGAGATGGAGAGGTAATATTCATGCTCAATTGCGATTCGTTCCTCAACCAGCACGGCATGGACCGGAACATCCTTGATCCGTGATCCAAGCAGGCGGTCTGAAACCTCCTGGACTGTTGAAGAGTCGGCCATCTGGATTCCTCCTGCCTTACCCCGGCCACCAACATCAACCTGCGCCTTGACAACAACCAGTTCCCCGATCTGTGCAGCTCCGGCTCCTGCATCATCACCCGCACGGATAAGGATCCCTTTAGGGACCGGGATACCTGCTTCTTTCAGAATCTCTTTTGCTTCATATTCCAGTAACTTCATCCAGGTTTCTCCTTACTGATCAGGTGAGGCCAATGCAAACCCAAGGCGCATTGCATTAAGGTTCAGTTCTTCTGTGCCTTTTGGAACACTTGCCAGGATAGCCTTCTCAAGCGCTTCTTTAGAGACTACACCAGTGGCCTCAGTCAGACTGCCAAGCATGATTATGTTGGCAACGATATCCCGGCCGAGTTTCTCTTTAGCATCCCGGGTCGCCGGGATCTCAATGTACCTGCAGGCAGGGCGGTCATGAACCAGACCTGAATCGAGCAGCATCGTTGCCTCGACAGAGGCATTTTTGCCGTACTTCTCAAACCCTTCCTGGCTCATGATGACAAATAGGTTCGGGATCTTCACTTTAGGGAAGAGGATCGGTTCATCATCGATGACCACCTGGCTCATGGATGCACCTCCCCTTGCTTCAGGCCCGTATACCTGGGTCTGAACAGCGTACCGGTTATCATAGAGGGCTGCGGCCCTGCCAAGAATGACCGCACTCAGGATGATCCCCTGGCCACCAAACCCGGAGAACCTGACCTCATGCCTCATGAGGGACCCCCATGGCAGGCCGTTTTCTTCGGACATACTCTCCGACCAGGAATTTATCCTGAGGAAGTTCATCACCGGGAGCGGTGGTCTGATCCCATCGTTCCTTCAGGATGGCACTTTCACGCAGATAGGTTATGAAATCCCCAGGCTGTCTGTATTTGTTCCGGCGTCCAAATGAGGTCGGACACTGGCACCTTACCTCGATAAACGAGAATCCAGGTGTATTCATCCCGTCAAGAACGGCCTGGGTCAGGTTCTTGACATGAAAGGAAGTCCAGCGTGCCACATAATTCGCCCCGGCAGCGACCGCAAGTTCTGCCAGATCAAATGGTGTCTCCTCGGCACCGTACGGCGTAGTGGTTGACGTCTTCCCTATAGGAGTCGTCGGACTTCCCTGACCACCTGTCATCCCATAGATGTAGTTATTCATGCAGACGACGGTGAGATCGATATTTCTCCTGCAGGCATGGATGAAGTGATTTCCCCCGATCGCTGACAGGTCACCATCCCCGGTGAAGACCACCACATGCAGCGACGGATTTGCCATCTTCACACCGGTGGCAAAGGCAAGTGCCCTCCCATGTGTTGTATGGAGCGAGTCGGTCAGGATATAGCCAGGTGCACGAGAAGAACACCCGATACCAGATACAAAGACGGTCTCATCCATATTCCAGCCGATCTGATCGACCGCTTCTAGTACACAGTTGATGATCGTGCCGTTCCCACATCCGGCACAGTATATATGAGGGAGCCGGTCTTTCCTAAGCCACTCATCCCTCATGGAGCACCTCCGGAGCGAAGATTCTCAACAATCGCGATGAGTTCATCAGGTGAGTGAAGTTCTCCCCCGATCTTTCCTGCTGATATGACCGGGACACGTACATGACGCTCGATCTCACGGGATATCATACCGAGATTGAGTTCCGGGACGATGAAGGCCTTCACATTCGGGAATCTGTGTAAGAGATCTTCAGGGAACGGCCAGACAATTCTGAGTTGCAGATACCCGGTGCCCAGCGTTTTTGTACGCTGGACAACCTCCTGCACGGTTCTGACCGGGGAGCCATAACATACAAAGACGTATTCAGCATCTTCATTGACGATCTCAAAGTCTGCAATTTGGTGACGTGCATTCTCTACCTTGTCGACGAGTCTGCGGACGAGAGCATCATGCCTGGCCGGGTGAGTTGAGTCCGGATATCCCTTCTCATTATGGGTCAGACCGGTCACCGGGATCTTTCTGCCGGTACCGAAGGCAGCAAACCCGGGGATAAGATCCTCTTCGGGTGTGAACGGCAGCATGCCATCTTTTAGAGGTTTTGTCCTCACTATCTGAACACTGTCAGGGATGGTGATCCTCTCACGCATGTGGCCGATGACCTCGTCGGCCATGACGAAGACAGGGCATCTGAACCGGTCTGCAAGGTTGAATGCCTTTGCAGTCAGTTCAAAACACTCCTGGACCGTTGAAGGAGAGAGTGCAATGATACTGAAGTCGCCGTGCGATCCAAACCTGACCTGCATCATATCACCCTGGGCTGCCATGGTCGGCTGCCCGGTTGACGGACCACCCCTCTGCACATTGACCAGCACACAGGGTGTTTCTGACATCACCGCGTACCCGATATTCTCCATCATCAGCGAGAAGCCAGGGCCCGAGGTTGCAGTCATGGCCCTGACACCGGTCCAGGCTGCTCCGATGATTGCAGCCATGCTTGCGATCTCATCCTCCATCTGAATAAAGCAGCCGTTTCTCTTTGGCAGTTTTGCTGCCATATGTTCTGCTACTTCAGTGGAAGGGGTGATCGGGTAACCGGCAAAGAAGGTACAGCCTGCAGCAAGTGCTCCCTCTGCACAGGCGATGTTCCCCTGCATAAACTCAAGCCTGGTCAATACTCAATCACCACGTTATGAGGTTCGTACGGTTTCTCTTTCTCCCACTTTATCGCCTGATCAGGGCACATCAACGCACAGACACCACAGAGCCGTCTCCCGTATATCTGCTGAAGGCGACAATTCGGGCATCGTTCCGGTCGATCCAGATGAGGGACATAGATTCCCCGGCGGTTCGGCGCTTTTCCCGGCTGATAGATCCGGTATGGGCAGACCATCGTGCAAAGATTGCACCCCTTGCACCGGGACTCGTCAATCTCGAGTTTCATCGTCGGGTTCCCGTACAAGTTGGGTACGCACGCTGAAATACTTCATGTGCTGACCGCTCTACAGCAGCAAAGAGGTCGCCTCCGTGTGCATCCATTGCTACAACAAGGGGGAGATGATCGAGTCTGATCTGCCAGATCGCTTCTGCCATCCCGAGATCTTTGTAGAAGACCCCTTCAAGTTCCATCCTCGCTGCTGCAAGATTTGCACAACCACCGGTGAACGCGAAATATATGGCCCGGCCTTGCAGTTGATCCCTGACTACTGATGACATCCCTCCTTTCCCGATGAGCCCTTTCACTCCGGCATCCAGCACAAATCCGGTAAGAGGATTCATACGGGCTGAGGTTGTGGGTCCGGCGACCACAATCTTGTTATTCTGTACAACCGGACCGCAGTGATAGATCACTGCCCCCTTTGGATCGAACGGGATACCCTCCTCCTGCATTCGCAGGTGTGCTTCGTCTCGGGCTGTATAGACACTGCCCGTGAGTGTCACCAGATCACCAGCATTCAGGGAGAGGATCTCATCTCCGAGCGGAGTCTTCAGTTCGATCGGATCAGGAGAAGTCATGAGAGTGACACCTCCACGGTTGCTCGCCGTGCAGCCCAGCACTGGATGTTGACTGCAACCGGGAGCGAGGCAGTGTGACATCCGGCAGACTTTATTTTAACACCAAGACAGGTGGTCTTTCCGCCAAGACCCATCGGACCGATCCCGAGATCGTTGACACTGCGGCAGATTTCCTCTTCTTCAGAGGTCATCTGATCAAGAGGTTCAAGAAGAGCTTCTTTGGCAAGAGATGCTGCACCATCAAAGGTACCACCGATGCCGACTCCGAGTATGATCGGCGGGCATGGTCTTCCTCCTGCAAGAAGAGCTGTCTCAACAATAAACTCAGGTATTCGATCCTTTTCAGTAGGTGTAAACATCTTGAGCCTGGAGACATTCTCGGAACCTGCTCCTTTGGGAAGAACTGTCACCTGCAGCCGGTCTCCGGCGGTAATATGGACGGCAGGCATATCTGCACTTGTATTAGTTCCTGTATTGTGCCTGCTTATCGGATCAACAAGGTTCGGCCTGAGAGGTATCTTCTCGGTCGCTTCCCTGACTCCTTTCCGGACTGCTTCAGTAATAGCAGGAGTGTAGGAGATGTTGGGAGGGAGGGTGAGATAGATAACTGGGATACCGGTGTCCTGACAGATTGGTGCCTGCCGCTCTTCTGCAAGCCTGATGTTTTCCAGAATGTGCATAAGTTCCCGTCTGGCTACAGGGCTTGTCTCATTCTCTGATGCTGCAACGATCCGGCTCATAACATCAGGGGGCAGTGTGATCTCAGCAATACGGATCGCTTTGGCAGTTGCCGCCGCAATGCGGTCAAAAAGGTCAGGGATATCCGCCGAAGACATACGTACGAGTCCCCTTGTTCACTATATAAAATGAGCAGAAAGACACATGAAGAACAAAGAAAAAGAGAGGCCGATCATCGATGACCGGCGATAGTATGGATTATTGTTCAGGCTTCGTCCTTGATGTCGATCTCAAGGTGAGTCGGGGACGGAAGTTTGTGGCCACCGTGACGAAGGGCATCCTTCACTTTTTCTATGCTCTGCGGGTTTGCAAAGCAGGTGTAGATCTTCTGACCAGGAATCACACGTGCTGCAGTACCGACAGCCTTTCCGAAGGCAAGGCGCATACCCTGTGAAACACGGTCTGCACCGGCCCCGGTTGCCTGCTTGTTCTCACGCAGAACGTGGTGCGGATAGGTGCGCAGCTTCAGGTGGTAGTTGCTCCTTCCGAGTTCCTTGTTCAGCTTCCTGTTGATGCTCATACGTGCTGCTTCAAGAGCAGAGTGTCGTATCTGGCAGCTCTCGTCCACGATAAGGTGGACAGACATTGGAAACTCGGCGGTAAGGTTGCCCATATCGAACTGGACAACCTTGATCCCTGGGACACCACCCATGTATTCCTTACGGGTATATGCCTTCTTTGCGAGTTTCCTGTACATGCAGTTTGGCTTTCTGACCATCGGACGAATCTCCTCAGTGGTATATGTGCTTTAGTAAATGGACAAAATTCCTATTAATCATTTGCCTGCCGTGACTGTTCCTCGATAAGACCGAGTACATCACGCCTGAGGCTTCCAAACTCTGATGCAGTCCGATCCCGGGGTCGCGGAATCGGTACCTGAACGACCGAACGAATCTTCCCGGGTCGCGGACTCATCACCACGATCCGATCAGAGAGGAAGACCGCTTCATCCACACTGTGGGTGACAAACAGGATCGTCTTCTTTGACCGTCCCCAGATCTCAAGGAGCTCTGACTGCATCTTGTTTCGGGTCTGTGCATCTAATGCTCCGAAGGGCTCATCCATCAGAAGGAGATCAGGATCATTTGCGAGAGCACGGGCAATTGCTACACGCTGACGCATTCCCCCTGAGAGTTCATACGGATAACTCTTCTCAAACTGTTCAAGGCCGACGAGCGAGATATACCTGCGCGCAAGATCATATCGCTCAACCTTTGAAAGACCCCGCATCTCAGGTCCAAAGGCTACATTATCCAGGATATTTCGCCAGGGGAAGAGCGAGTACTCCTGAAACACCATCCCAACTTTAGGGCTCGGACCTGCAATCCTGTTTCCATCAACCAGAACCGTACCGGAGGTTGCCTGATCCAGTCCGGCAATGATTCGCAGAAGGGTGGTCTTCCCGCAACCTGAAGGCCCGACAAACGAGACGAACTCATCATCAGCAATTGAGAGGCTGACGCCGCTGATAGCCTGGACCGTGAGTCCATCATCACGGGTAAACTCTCTCTTAATATCTGAGATCTCGACGCTGCCCATCAGTTTACCTCCCCAACCCGCCAGCGCAGGAGACTGTGATCAATCCCGTATCTGAAGAGATAGTCTATGAACAGGCCGATGAACCCGAGAAGCAGCATGTAGACGAGGACGCTGTCCATCTGGTGCAGGTTGTAATACCACCAGATCTTCTGACCAAGCCCAAACCGTGAGACTCCGAACATCTCGGCTGCAACGAGACACATCCATGCAACGCCTGAAGCGATCCGAAACCCTGCAGCCAGATGTGGAAGAGCAGCAGGGAGGGCGATGTACCTGATGAGGGAGATGCTGCTGGTGCAGCCAAGCATCCTCCCGGCCTCTACAAAGACCCGGGGAACACTCCTGAATCCCTCATAGGTGTTGATAAGAATCGGAAAGACCGACCCGATGAAGATCACAAAACCCGCAGAGAAATCTGTGAGTCCGAACCAGACGATCGCAAACGGGATCCACGCCAGGGGCGGAATAGGGCGGATGATCTCGATCAGGGGATCGAGCAGCTTGTTGATCCGCTCAAACCACCCGATGCAGATCCCTATAGGCACCCCGACCGCAAGCGCAAGTAGGAGACCGATTGCAAAATGCATCAGGCTGGTCCAGATGTCGACCCATATCGTTCCACCACCCCAGAGTTGAATCAGAGCCGCAAAGGTGTCAGTGAAAGAAGGCAGAATGAATTTGTTTCTTACAACATAATCTGCAATAATCTGCCAGAAGATGACTGCAGCCGTGAGCGAGATCACCAGCCAGACTGGTGACTGTTTCCCGGGTGATGTGTTTGTCCCCATACAAATATCTCAATTATTCAGATGATACCATGACGAGACAGGCAGGGCATGGTACCTTTCTGAGTATATGTTACAGAAAAGAGCAGGAAAAAGTATGGGTATGGGTCCCTGAACCATCTGGAATCAGGGACGTACCCTGATCTGATTACTGACTGATCTCTTTCCAGAAACTGGTGTCGAAGAGTTCCTGCTCAGTCACGTTCTTCTTGATATATCCGAGAGCCTGCTGCTCTGTTGCATATCCAGTGACAGACTTGATGATGATGTTGGGATCCGATACCCACTTACCATCCCACTCCTTGAGTGAGCGCATGATGGTTGAGGCGTTCATTCCGGTCATTGATGCCATGTACCCGGCTGCTTCTTCACTGTTCTTCTTGTTGTACTCAGTTGCATCCTTGTGAACACTCATGACAGCCTTTACAATGTCCGGGTGGTTTCGGATCATGTCACCACTCGCCACAAGTACACAGCAGGCATGCTCCGGAGCCATCTCGCCTGAATGGACAATGATCTTTCCTGCACCTGCATCCTCAACAGTTGTCGGAGATGGTGCCGGAAGGAATACTGCATCGACTTTACCTGCGATGATCGCGGTAGTGGCATCTCCTGGGCCCATCGCAACGATCTCGACATCCTTTGTGTCATCAAGACCCTGCTCCTTGAGCCAGGTTCGCAGGACGGTATCCTGGATAGTTCCTGCGGGGAAGGTTGCAATCTTGAGACCTTTCAGGTCTGACGGCTTTGTGTAGTTCAGGCCATTTCTCAGAACAAGATCAGATCCCTGGGTCTGCACAGCACCGATGATCTTGGCATCAAGACCGGTGGCGACTGCTGTTACAAACGGGGCAGATCCCACATATGCGATATCAAGATCCCCTGCGAGCATGGCCTGCATTTCAGGCGCTCCAGTCGGGAAGTTGAATGGTTTCACTTCTTTGACACCATATGCCGAGAGGGATTCATTGTACATGCCCTTACTGTAGGCTGTCATGAATGCCATCTGGTGAGTACTGGGTTGATACCCGATGTTCAGGACGGTCTTTGGTCCTGTTTGTGCTGCCTTTGCAGGTGCCTGGGTGGCCTCAGCTTTTACCGGGGCGGTCGTCTCTTTTGCCGCGGTTTCAGACTTCTGCGGCGCTGAAGTACAGCCGCAGAGGAATACCATTCCTGCCATCAGGGCAAGAACGGCGAGAAGGGCGAATGTCCGTTTCATCATACACTCCTGTGGCACAAATCTGGGATGGACACAGACTTAAATTCGTCGCCGGGATTCCCGGGAATGATAGTCGATTGATACCATAGGATCAAACATCAACAGATATTTGCCCTCTAAAAGCATGAGACGGTGACTGATGTATCTCATGAGATCGATCAGAACAAAGGGAGGGAGTGTTTTCAGAACTGTATCTAATCATCTCCTGTCATTTTGGCAATACGATAACTAATTTGAAGTACGGATGGCGTACTGTAAGGAAGGATACCGGGTATTTTATGAGATATAATCACCGTTGCAGGAATTCTTATGGGGTTGATTCCCTTCAGAAGAGGCTGTGCAGACATAACGGAGGATATACCAGATGAAGGACGTGATAAGGCAGGGCCGCCTCGGCGGGGAGCGGACCCATGATATTGAGTCGTTCCTTTCATCGATGGAAGCTGACCGGTTCATCGCAGAGCCGGATCTGCTGGTTGACATGGCTCATCTGCTTATGCTGAACAGACAAGGGATTGTAACAGATGAGATAGCAACAGCCCTGATGAAACCGCTGCTCAGGATGTTTCAGGAAGGAGTTCCCGCAGAGGCTTTCGATGATCAGTATGAGGATATCCATGCAGGTATCGAGTCAGGACTTACCAGAGAGGCAGGTGCCGAGGCAGGAGGGAGGCTGCATATCGGGAGATCACGCAACGATGAGGTTGCCACCTGCATCAGGATCAGAACGCGGACTGAGATATTTGAGCAACTCCATGCCCTTATCAGGTTACGCAGAGTTCTCATCACACGTGCCCGTGAGTTCAGTTCCGCGATCATGCCGGGATTCACCCATCTCCAGCACGCCCAGCCAACCACACTGGCTCATCATCTTCTCGCCTATGAACAGGCATTCGGAAGGGATTTTTCCCGGCTTTCAGACGCCCTTGCTCGGGTGAACTTATCTCCCCTTGGTGCAGCCGCATTTGCCTCAACCGGGTACCCGATAGACAGAGCGATGACAGCCGAGTTTCTCGGGTTTGACGGCCTCGTGCTGAATACCATGGATGCGGTTGCAGGACGTGACACAGCCGGTGAGATCCTGGCCGCTGATACGATCCTGCTCACCACCCTCTCCCGGTTCTGCGAGGAACTGGTCATCTGGAGTTCGGCGTTTGTCAGATTCGTTGACCTGCACGAGATATACTGCTCCACCAGTTCAATCATGCCGCAGAAGAAGAATCCGGATGTGGCCGAGATCCTGAGGTCACGCGCCGGGAGTCTGCTCGGTGAGTTTGTGTCAGCGATCACGATCACCAAGGGGCTCCCCATGTCATACAATCGGGATCTACAGGATCTAAACCCGCACCTCTGGAGGGGCATCAGCGGTATCAGACGGGACATCGATCTTCTGGCAGGAATGATCAGAACGGCCAGGTTTGACACCGGCAGGATGGCAGAAGAAGCTGGGAAAGGGTTCTCAACTGCCACCGAGGTTGCTGATCAGCTGGTGCGCCAGTACGGCATTCCGTTCAGAACCGCCCACCATATCGTCGGGCATGCTGTGCGTCAAGGAACTATGGATCTGAAGACCCTGGACGAAGCAGCAGTTGAAGTGACCGGGGCCAGTCTCTCTTCACGAGGTCTCACACAGACAATTATTGATGATGCCCTTGACCCCGTGGCCGGAGTAAAAATCAGGAGATGGCCGGGAGGACCGGCAGATTCTGCAACTGAAGAGGCGATTTCAGAACGGGAGAAGATACTTGCAGAGGATGAGGCAGCACTCATCCGGAGAGTAACACGCGTGGAAGAGGCGATAGCCCGTCTCATCAGGGAAGCGAAGAGGATAACAGAGTCATGAGTTTTAATGAGAGTGCGTTTTCGACCGGGGATCTGGTCAGTTGCAAGGTAGGAGAAGCCAGTACTGAAGGATCTTTTATCACCAGCCGTGACGGCATGGCTGTAGTAAAACTGGGATCAGGGTATAACATTGGTGTTCGTGAGGAGGACTGCTCACTGCTTTCGAGGCAGGCGGTTACAGAGCCTGTTGAGCCTGCGGAGGTAGCACAGAATGTGAGTCTCCCCAGGGTTACCATCGTCTCAACGGGTGGAACGATAGCAAGCAGGATCGATTACCGGACCGGGGCCGTGACCAGCCAGTTCAGGGCTACCGATATCCTTCACGCAATACCGGGCCTGTCCTCAATAGCACAGTTCAGTGCGGTTCAACTCTGTAACATCCTCTCAGAGAACATGACGCCGGCCATCTGGCAGCAGCTCGCGAGAGCAATTCATGACGAGATCAAGGGCGGGGCCACGGGAATCATTGTAACCCATGGAACCGATACCATGGCGTACAGTGCGGCTGCGGTCAGTTTCATGGTGCAGACGCCAGTTCCGATCGTCTTTGTCGGTTCGCAGCGATCAGCAGACCGACCAAGCAGTGACAACCTGATGAACGGTCTCTGTGCGGCAAAGGCTGCAACCTCTGATCTGGGAGAGGTGGTGGTGATCATGCACGCAGGCACGAGTGATGACAGTTGTGCCATTCACCGGGGAACCAGGGTCAGGAAGATGCATACATCAAGACGTGATGCATTTCGGAGCCACGGAATTCCTCCTCTCGGAACCGTAACATATCCTGATCTCACTGTGACATTAACTCCAGAAGCAGTGACCAGAGGAAGCAGAGACCTTGTGCTCGCCGACAACCTGGAGGAGCGCTGTGCACTCATCTCTTATTACCCGGGAATGGATCCTGCAATCCTCTCTGCATACACCGGATACAAGGGAATCGTGCTGGCCGGAACCGGCCTTGGTCATGTGAGCAGCCCGTTTATCAAACGGCTTGACAACCTGATACAAGACGGGGCAACAGTGGTCATGACCTCACAATGTCTGAACGGGAGGGTCTGTGACCGGGTGTATGATACCGGGAGAGATCTCCTCTCCATCGGAGTGATCGAAGGAGAGGATATGCTCCCCGAAGCAGCGCTTGTGAAACTCATGTGGGTACTTGGGAACACTTCTTCACCGGAGCGGGTGAGGGAGATGCTCCTGGCGGATTTGGTTGGCGAGATTGACAGGAGGTCTCTCGCATGACCCGCTCACCAACAGATTATGAAGGACTCGGGCTTGTTGCAGGTATCGAGATCCACCAGCAGCTCAACACAACAACAAAACTCTTCTGCCGGTGTCCGACTACGATCAGGGAGGCCGCTGAATCCAGTGGTGAATTCTTCCGGTACCTGCGGGCAACCAGGTCAGAGCTCGGAGAACTTGACCGCGCAGCTGAGGAAGAGATGATGCAGGTCAGGAGATTTCGGTATCTCCAGTATGATAGTACCTGCCTTGTTGAGAACGATGAAGAACCACCAACCCCCCTTAACAGGGAGGCACTTGACATCGTTCTGACCATTGCAAAACTCACCGGAATGTCACCGGTTCCCGAGATCCACACGATGCGTAAACTTGTCATCGATGGATCAAACACATCAGGATTCCAGCGGACTGCCCTTGTTGCGATGAATGGTCACCTCCCGTCAGGAGGAGTCATTGAGACGGTCTGCCTTGAGGAGGAGGCAGCACAGAGACTGGAAGACGCCACATTCTCACTTGACAGGCTCGGCATTCCCCTCATTGAGATAACCACAGCTCCCTGC
Organism: uncultured Methanospirillum sp.; assembly: GCF_963668475.1. Taxonomy (GTDB): domain Archaea; phylum Halobacteriota; class Methanomicrobia; order Methanomicrobiales; family Methanospirillaceae; genus Methanospirillum. The sequence goes on along the minus strand of NZ_OY764544.1, from coordinate 3,007,489 downwards.
CTACACACTCCTGAAGCGGTTCAGGAGACTGCAGCTCTCATCGGTATGTATCTCAGATCAACCGGGCGGGTGAAACGGGGGATCGGGACAATCCGGCAGGATGTCAATGTCTCGATCCGTGATGGCGGCAGGGTTGAGATCAAAGGTGTCCAGGAACTTGATCTGCTTGCCGAGGTTGTAAGGCGCGAGGTGAGACGTCAGGTTGAACTTCTTACAATCAGGGATGAGCTCATTGCACGCGGCGCATCTGTTGAGACCGAGTCGGTTGATGTGACCGGTCTCTTCAAAGAGAGCGGGAGCAAAATCCTGAAGAAGGCAAAGATGATCCTTGCCATCAGGCTCAACAGGTTCGCAGGACTTGTAGGCAGGGAGATCCAGCCGGGAAGACGACTCGGGAGCGAGATGTCTGACTACGCAAAGAAATGCGGAGTCGGCGGACTCTTCCACACCGATGAACTGCCTGCATACGGGGTAACAGAAGAGGAAGTTGGAGCACTGAAGAGCGCCCTGTCTGCAGGTGAGGATGACTGCGTGATCATTGTTGCAGACACTCCTGAAAAGTGCAGATGTGCGATAAAACAGATCATCAGACGGGCCAACCTTGCATTTGAGGGCATCCCCAAAGAAACGCGAAAGATGCTTGAAGAAGGATCAACATCATACATGCGTCCTCTTCCAGGCGCTGCGCGCATGTACCCTGAGACAGATGTCCTTCCGGTCAGGGTCACACGTGAAGACTGGGAGGGGTTGAAACTTCCGGAATTGCTCAGTGACAGGATTGAGCGGTTCATGAAGGAGTACGGGTTTGCAAGAGAGGTTGCCAGACAGATTGCATATTCAGAGCGATCACTAGCGTTTGAAGAGGCTGTTGCTGCCGGGATTAAGGCCAGTATTGCGGAACGTGCATTCAACTCAACCCTGCGTGAACTGAGCAGGGAGGGAGTTTCTGTGGACACAGTACGTGATGATGCTATCAGGAGCGTGCTTGATGTTATTCAGGAAGGCCGGGCAGCCAAGGAAGCCATGCCGGCACTCCTGACAACCCTCGCTGAAGGAAAAGATCTTGAGGCTGCTCTTTCAACCCTGGCGCCCGCAGTATCAGCATCAGATCTGGATGGGATAGTTCTGCGGATTGTGGAAGAGCGAATAGGGTTTGTAAGGGAACGCGGGGCTGCTGCAGCAGGCCCGCTGATGGGTGTTGTCATGAAAGAAGTCAGAGGGTCTGTGGATGGGAAAGCAGTGAGCCAGGCACTCCAGACTGCCATTGCGAAAGTCCTGAATGGATAATGAAGTAAGACGAGAATATGAATAACCTTTAATTGATGAGAACCAGCAATAGTATAGGCATTTTATAGGTGATCTGAATGGGCAAGACAGGCACAACAGAATGGAACCAGGTAAAAGGGAGCAAGGGTCAGATCAGACTCGTTCCCAGGAAAGAAGCAGCAGCCAAGAAGCCAGGGCCGAACCAGCGTTTCAAGGCACAGGCTGCACTCAAGAAACTTGAGCGCAATGCAAACCGTGGACGTGGAGGTCGTGACGGAAGAGCAGGAGGCTCTGCACCAGCAGGACGTGGAGGTCGCGGAGGACGTGGCGGCCGCGGGCGTTCAAGCCCGGGACAGCCACAGGATCTCAGAACCATGGCAGCCCGCCGCAGAATCACCAGAGCAAAGGTCTCAATGCTCGGACCAAAGACCCGTTCCAAATAACCTGAATATCTGAACCCTTTTTTTGCGGCTGGCAGGCTACATTAAGTCAGCAGGACAGTAAGTACTATGGATAAGAAACTCGCAGTATCTGCATTTCAGTACGGGGAGCGATCCAAGTCTGAGTTGATGATCGCCTCACAACTGATCACCGTCCTTTCAGGTTTGAAGGACGCTGAACGGACGGGTGGCATGAAGATTGTCCTGCAGTGTCTCGAGTCGGTACGGATGGAACTTCAGTTCGCACTTCGTTCAACAAACCTGCCTGATTTCCAACGGGCAGTTGATGCGCTGAACGGAGCCATCAGTCTTGTCGAGAGCAGTGACTTTGATGGCGCAGTCAGGCAGATCGGATCTTCTATCAGTGCTGCTACCACCGTGGCGCAGCACTCCTGGCAGGAACTGGAAAAACATGAATTTATCTGATTTCGGACAGTTTCTTTCAGGCAGAACCTCAGTCAGGCAGTATCAGGACCGTGAAATAGAGCCTGAACTTCTTGATGCAATCCTGAAACTGGGACCAAGGGCCCCTTCAGCAGGAAATGTAGAGTCATGGGATATCGTGGTGGTACGCGATCCATCAGTGCGCGAGTTTCTCGCTGATGCTGCACTGAATCAGGAACACATCGCTCATGCCCCCGTGGTCCTTGTGGTCTGTGCAAACTATGTCAGGTCAATGGCACGCTACAGTGAACGGGGTATCCTCTATGCGCTTGAGGAGGCATCAATCGTTGCGACTTATCTGATGCTCGGTGCTCACGCTGCAGGCCTTGCAACCTGCTGGACATCAGGATTTGACGATGATCAGGTGCGGGATATTCTCAAACTTCCAAACCACATCAGACCGGTCACCCTGCTTGCTCTTGGATACGGAGCAGAAGCAGCAATATCACCAGCACGCAAAGACGTGCAGGAACACATACATCAGGACGAATGGTAACCGGCTCCTGCCGGCAGATCCGTCCACCCACGAGAAGGAATGACAGATTATCTGGTAGTGCTGGAATCGGCATGGGTCATCAAGGATGTCAAGTCTGTTGATGACGCGATCGGAATTGCGATCAGTGAGGCAGGAAAGAGACTAAACCCCACCGCCAAGTTCGTGGATGTTGAGGCGGGAGTGATCGCCTGCCCTTCGTGTGATGAAGAACTCCCCTGTGCGTTACTGATTGCACGGACTGCACTTGTGGGGATGCGGATGGAGATGAAGGTCTTCAAGGCTGACTCATCAGAGCATGCCGGGCGAATCGCCAGATCGGTGGTGGGAAAGGCGCTGCGTGACGTCCCACTTGAGATCGTGGAAGTGCAGGAGTTATGATAGAGGTCGTCGGACATACCGCAGTGGATCACATCTGCAAGGTTTCCCACCTTCCATCACCCAACGCCTCCTCTTCAGTTCTTGACCGGAAGGTATTCTTCGGAGGGGGAGCTGCGAATATTGCTGCAGGAATTGCGGTGCTCGGTGGAGAAGCAGCTCTCATAAGCGCAGTAGGAGGAGAGTTTGCAGGCAGTGAGTATGACAAATGGATGGACCAGTTGAAGATTGATAAGCGGTTCTTCGTTGTTCCTGATGCAAATACTGCAACAGCGTTTATGTTCACGGATCCGAATGGCGCGCAGATGACATTCTTTGAGTGGGGAGCGTCACGGGCATTCGAGACTGAACAGGCACCAAGGCTTGAGTTTGTTCACATGGCAACAGCAGACCCTGCATTTAATGTCAGGGTTGCAGAACTGGCTGCATTTTCAAGCTTTGATCCAGGTCAGGATATCCACCGGTATACCAAAGAGCACCTGCAGGTGATCCTTGAGAACATCGATATTCTGATCGCTAACCAGCACGAGTATATCGGGATGTGCAAAACGCTGGGAATTTCACATGAAGATCTGGTGAAAAAGGTCCCGATCTCGATCGAGACGAGAAGTGGTGACGGGTGCCTTATCACAGAGCAGGGTACTACCACAACAATTCCTGCAGTGACAGTGCCTTGCGTTGATCCAACTGGTGCAGGAGATGGATTTCGCGCAGGATTCCTGACCGCCTATGCTGAAGGATATGACACGGTTACAGCAGTAAAAGTAGGAACCGTCACGGCGTCATTTATCGTGGAGCAGGCAGGATGCCAGACAGCGCTTGCAGACCGGACCCGCATGAAAGCACGGTATGCCGATACGTTTGGTCCGTTACCAGAACCAGAAGGATCACGACGCACCTGAACGGAGGAAGTATGCAACAGGGGAGGACAGAGAGTGCAGTCAAGATCGAATCGATGTCAAGGTACATCTTCACGGCACCGGGATGGCCGAAGTCAATTCTGATCCTTGTCCTCCTCGGGCTGCTCATCGAGGCGATCTCATGGCGTCTCTCACCACAATACCGGTTCTTCGGGATCCTCTGTTTTATTGTGCCAGGTCTTGCCGCACTCATCACAACAAGGCCGCTGATCACAATGATCGGCAGGCAGATGACATGGAATCGAAGTGCGCTGCTGGCAGTATCCTGTACTCTCTTCTCTGCACTGATCACGCTGATAGGACTTATCGTGCTCAGGGATTTTCTGGCACTCATCTTTGCTATCGCACTTGGGTTTATCTTCGGCCTCAGACTTCTGATCCTGGTCTCGATAGCAGACTACCGGATGAACAGGGTGATAACACCGGCACTGATCCAGAGCCTCACTGGTTACGTGGGTGGCCTGTTCATCTTCCCCCAGCCATTTGTGACTCTGGCCCCGGTCCTGTTTCTCCTCTTCGGAACCGGCTTTGCCATTCTGATATGGCTTATTGACCGCCCGCTGTACCGTGCATTCAGGATCAGGGGGCTTGAGTTTCTCAACGCATTTATTGCACACCTGACCGATGGATCACGGAGCATGGAGGAGTTCTTCCGTGGCATCGGGGAGGAGGCCTTCGTCCCCCAGGTGAGCATCTTCTTCAGGCGTTTCGGAAAACAGGATCTCATCTTCACAATTCCTAATGTTCATCCCGGACCTATGGGGGAGATCGGTGGCGGGAACCTTCCGGCTATCCTGCGCGAGCAGTTCGAGGAGGAGGTGATGGTGGCACACGGATGTGCAACCCATGACTTCAACCTCGTCTCAGAATCAGAGATCCAGAAGTTGGTAGATGCTGTCAACCTGACTCGAGACCATCTCGAGTATACCGGAATTGCCTGTATATCCACGCGGATAACCGAAGGGTCAGTTTCCCTCCTTTACCAGAGGATCGGTGATACACTCCTGATGGTCAGTACCCGTTCTCCTGACAAGACTGAAGATCTTGATTTCTGCATCGGTCATGCAATCCTCTGCGAAGGACACAGGAGAACTCCGCATATCGGATTCGTTGATGCACACAACTGCATCGGTGATGAGATAGCATCAATTCGTCCGGGGACACGGACCGCCCACGAGTACTTCACTGCTGCCTGCCAGGCTTTTGACAAATGGGACCAGACTGAGACATCAGTCCTTTCAGTTGGCTATGCACATATCCCACTCCCGTACCCCAGGACAGCAGGTATCGGAGACATCGGACTTCAGGTGCTGATCACCGAAGTCAGCGGTCAGAAGACCGCATATATCCTTCTTGATGGTAACAACATGGCATCAGGGGCACGGGAGGAGATCAGGGATGAGGTGCTCACCATGGTCGATGAGGCCGAGATCATGACTACCGATACCCATGTGGTCAACACTATATCGGGAAAGAACCCGGTGGGTCTTCGTGTTCCTCCTGCTGCACTGATGCCCTACATCGACGATGGAGTTGTGAAGGCACTTGATGATCTTTCACCTGCAACTGCGGCAGGCAGCACAGCTTCATGTGAAGGTGTAGTGATCTTCGGGTCAGACTCCATCGCCCAGCTCGCAAGCATCGTGAACACAATCCTGGTCTACATAATTCCAATCAGCGGAGGAATGCTCCTGCTGACAGTTGTGTTGTCAGTAATAGCGTACATGGCTCTCTCGTGATCAGCAGTGAGGAAGTGAATATGAACAAGCATATCCAACTCAGAAAGATGGTCTTTCATCCAGGGAGGGGACAATGAGTTATCATCCGCCAGTTTCTATTCTTCCGGCAGGATCTGATCTTGGTGTCTACAAGGTTCAACTTCCTGCATGGAATCTCCTGCTCAGGTCTGCGATGTCAGGCGCTTACATTGGAATGGGGGCAGCTCTCCTGATTGCAGTCACTACCGGAATGGAACTGACACTCGGTGCAGGGATGGTCAGGTTCATCGGAGGAGCGGTCTTCCCACTCGGTGTGATCCTGACAGTTCTGACCGGCGCAGAACTCTTCACAGGAGATGCGATGCTTGCACCGCTTGCTGCCTGCAGGGAGCAGATCTCATGGATGATGGTTGTTCGCCTCTGGGCGCTGGTATGGGCCGGTAACTTTCTGGGTGCCATCTTCTTTGCTGCACTCATGGCTGCAGGCCCATTGACATCAACCGATCCATCAGGCCTTACAAGTGCCACAGCTGCAGGGATCGCAACCGTGGGCATCGCCTCTGCGAAGTGCAACGCCGTGGGAGTGGCCGGGTTCTTCTCTCTGATCGGAAGTTCACTTGCTGCCGGATGGCTGGTCAACCTAGGCGTGCTCCTTGCCCTATGTGCTGATGATGTCATCGGGAAGATAATGGGGATCTGGTTCCCGGTGATGGCAATGACGGCAAGCGGTCTTGAACATGCGGTGACAAACATGTACCTGATACCAGCCGGTCTCTTTACCGCAGGAGGACTCACACCGCTTCAGGTTGCGCAGGTCGGGCCAGAGATTGCAAACCTCGGGTGGAGCACGATGTGGGGCAACCTGATCCCGGTCTCGATCGGAAACCTGATAGGTGGTCTCTTCTTTGCAGGACTTTTATACTGGTTCTCATTCAAAAAAGAACTGGAAGGGTAGAGGTAAATCTCTACCAATACTCACGCACATATTCACACAATGTAATCCTCGTACCGGTGGACATGACAACTGACCGGGAAAGGGATCCCAATTGTGGAGATGATAGCGTCTCCACGGTCAAGAGTCTGAATCTCAAGATCAAGAACCCTGAGATCATGTTTTGCTGATGAAGCGATGGTCTCACGATCCTGACGATCAGCAAGGCCCATGATCACAAACGTATTCATCTGGGCAAGAACCCGGGGATCAATATTTTTGGGCTGCTGTGTGATCGCACACAGACCTACACCGAACTTTCTTCCTTCCATCGCGATCTGTCTGAAAATCCCGGTTTTCTCTGACTCCATCGAGAGTACCCTCTGTGCCTCCTCAATGGTAAGAAGAACCCTGTGTGGTTCATCCTCTCCGGCGCGTCCAGACTGAACCACATTTTTGTACTTATGCAGTACCGCCCGTGAGATGACAGAGAGGAGGAAGAGTTCGGCTACCTCACTCATACGGGGAATATCGATCAATACAACCTTGTTTGCGAGAAGGTCATCAATGATTTCAGGAACAGATGATGTAGTTTTATCGAGAAAGGCAGAAGAGATGTCAACCAGAGTCTGGATCTGTCGCTGCACAACCCGGAGTGCATCAGGGTTGGCACTTCTGACACGTTGCGCAATATCCTGATGATCACCGATATATGCAGTCGTTTTAACGTGAGACGGAAGTGACTCCACATCCTCGTTCATGAAGAAGTCTATAATTTCATGACCAGGGAACGGCGTAAGAAGGTTCATGACCTCACGTTCAGCAGGTAGGAGATCAAAGAGGAGCGTAAGATCAGTGATGTCCATGTCATCATGGCTGATCAGGAGCTGTTTCATATCAAGTTCGGTCCTGACGAACTCATTCTGAATTGAATAGACAGAGAGGCCGGTATCTGCATCCTGATGATGGAGCAGTCCGCGGCTCTCGAAATCTGAACTCATTCCTGCCGCATATTCGCCGTGTGGATCGATGATGAGGAGACCAAACAGTCGTACAGAGATTGCCGAGGCACAGAAGACCTTCATGTAGTTGCTTTTTCCCATGCCGGTAGTGGCAAAAACACCCATGTGCTGGGAGAGAACTTTGGCAGGTATCCGCACCGGGAGTTCAGGGATAGGGCGCTGTCCACTGACAACGAGGCCAACCTCGATCTCACCCATGAATCTGTTCAGATATGAAATATCATCAGGTGCAAGTGTCCTGACTGAAGAATACCTCGAAGGCATGACTCTGGGACGTCTGAAGACCTCATCCACACCGATGCACCCGATCGGATACGCTGTCATCACCAGCGAAGTATCACCAATTGTATCACCAGTCCCTGACTGCTCATCATGACCTATTCCGGTTATCCGTGCAAAAAAACGGGTCTGGTTCTGTTGATCGTCCACAACCACCAGATCTCCAATACTCATAGGAGAGTCAGCAGGAGTCCTGAAGATATAATGAAGCACGCTGGTGCCGGTAAGCCTGTTGTCCAGCAGCCTGCCACTGGTCATATGATACTGAGAAAGAGCCAGGCTGATAAGAGCATATTGATCTTCCTGGAAAAGAGAGCAGATAGATAACAGCATTCATCAAAATATATAATCCACTTGAGGGGGTTCCGGAAAAATATGTCAAGAAGAGCAGCAGAAGCAGTATTTCAGGGGTTGTTCCTGCTTTGTGAGATAAGAGGGGTGCTTCGGGAGACCGCACCTCTTCATACGTTATCAGCAGAGCAGAAAGGAAAGACAGCAAAAACTCTCGAGAAACTTGAGAAGCAGATCAACATCCTGAAAGAGGAACTGGTATCATGAACTGCGGAGAAGGGATCGATACCAGGCTTATCGAGGAACTCTATATCAACCTGGATCCCATACAGGCTGGTGGAAGACTCACTGTTGACGCCATGAAAGCAGTTCTCGCGTACGGAGACGGGTACTCGGTATGTGACAACTGCGAGAAACCTTTCAGACTGGATTGTATCAAAAAGCCACCTCTCGCAAAGTTCCACGACGATCTTGCTGCCTTTGTCAACATGGACGTTGCGAGACTTGTGCCAGGAGCAAGACGCGGATTCCAGGCAGTTGCAGACACTGTTGTAAGCAAAGATGATCCGGTACTCCTCACGGCATTTTCGCATTACACAGAGTTTCTCTCAGTCGAGCAGGTCGGAGGGGTCCCCCATGAGGTGCCGCCAGATGATTCACAGATCATCACTGCTGATGCAGTGGCTTCACGAATCGAGGATGTCACCCGTGCTGCCGGGAGATCACCGACACTTTTGTACGTAGAAGAGGTGGACTACCAGTATGGCAATCTCCATCCGGTACAGGAGATTGCCAAAGTCGCTCACCAGTATGATGTACCGGTTCTGTGTAATGGTGCATACACTGTGGGGATCATGCCGGTGGATGGGAAGAAGATCGGCGCTGACTTTCTCGTGGGCTCCGGGCACAAGAGCATGGCGGCCCCTGCACCATCAGGCATGCTTGCTACCACATCAGAATGGGCTGATAAACTCTTCAGGACCACAAAGGCAAAAGGGGATATCACCGGCAGGACCTTCGGAGTCAAGGAGGTTGAGATGATGGGGTGCACGCTGATGGGAGTTACTTCTGTAGGAATGATGGCATCGTTCCCGCATGTGAAAGAGCGGGTGAATCAGTTCGATACCCACCTGAAGCGGTGTAACCAGATCGTGGATGCTCTCTGTTCGATCGAAGGCACAAAGGTGATGAGCGAATATCCCCGGAAACATCCGCTAACCAGGATGAACACTACAGAATCATTTGACAAGGTTGCAAAGATCCATAAGAAAAAAGGGTTCTTCCTGCTCAGTGCCCTTCGGGAAAGGGGGATCACCGGGATCATTGCCGGGTCAACAAAGGTATGGAAGTTTAATCCCTACGGTCTCACCGATGAACAGGCACAATATGTCGGGGATATGTTTGTGGAGATTGCAAAAGAGGAAGGATTACCAGTACAATCATAACCCGTGCTGATATCAGCACAGATTCACTTTTTCGAAAAATTACTGGCCAGATAGATCTGTTATAATCTTTCCATTCAACGCAGTAATTCGCTCCCTGGAATCCAGAAGAGAGGGTATCATCGATCGAATCTGGAGTTTTTCTTCCAGTTCCTTAATCAGAGTGATTTCTGCGGCGGTTGCAGGTTTTGGCGGAACAACCCCGCAGGAGGTGTTCCCCGGCTCATTGGTGAAGGTCCCAATCTTGCGTGCGAGCGTGATGATGTCCTCTTTATCATATCCGATCAGCGGACGCAGGATCGGGATGGTTACTGCAGATGATATGGTGACAATATTCTGCAGAGTCTGGGTTGCTACCTGACCGAGGTTGTCACCGGTGACAATCGCCTGATGCTTGCGCTCTGCTGCATATTCTTCAGCAAGCATAAGCATGCCCCGCTTACACAAGACACACCGGTATCGTGGCTCACACTCATTCATGAGTGTATCATACAATGGCTGGGCATGGACAACATGCAGAGCCAGTTGAATCCCCGGCACCCATGATGAGAGTGCAGCCAGGTTTCGAAGAACATTTTTGTAACAATCAGAGCCGGCCCATCTGCCAGTGTCAATATACAGGAAATGTACCTTTACTCCCCGTTTCATTATCATCCAGCTTGCAACAGGAGAGTCGATCCCTGCGGAGACCAGAGACAGGACAGAGCCCTGGGTGCCATAAGGCAATCCTCCCGGACCCGGTATCCGGATATCATATGCAATCCCACCCTCTTTCCGGGCTTCAAGATAGATCTCATAATCAGGATGAGTCAGATCAACCCGTACTCCAGGTACCGTTTCAAGTACTGTTCCACCAGCTTCTGCCCCTAACTCCTGGCTGGTGAAACCAGGGACCTGATCCCTACGCGCCCGGATTGCAAAACTCATTCCGGGATTCAGATTTTTTCGTGCGAGTTTCCCGGCTGCGTTGCATAGGTCAGGGAGTGATGAGGTAGTCAGAAGAGCGGGGGCTATGTCCACGACTCCAAAGATATGGCTGAGGAGAGGAACCAACGCTTCAGGCGTCTCTGACCTTACAAGAATCCGGCTCCGGTTGTCCGTGAGAGTATATTCGATCCCATGACTTGTCAGTGCAGATCTGATATTGCCTATGAGCACTTTCATGAACTGTCGCCGGACCGGCTCACTCTTCAGAAAGAGTTCGCCAAAGCGGATCATAACAGCGCCTGACTTTCCATTCTCCATTGGATGCTCATACATTTGCGCTATCCGTGATAGGTAGTTTGTGCCATGAAAAGGCTAATCATCCCGGAGGTAAAGAAGATGGTCAGACCTGTTGATCAGGAACAAAGACTATACGATCAGACGGTCAGGTGTACGTAATGGCTCCAAAAAAGAAGAAGGACGCTGCCCCTGCTCAGGATGAAGCGCCGCTGAAGCTCTTTTATATATTCTACAGCCAGGAGCGCTGGGAGAATTGGATCAAGGCACTCAGCGAGGCTGATTTTGAAGGAAGCGGTGATGACGAGGAGATGCCTGAAGGCTTCCAGATGCTCTCCAGTTTTAACCAGGATATCTGTATCGAGGTTCTGAAGATCATCAAACTCTTCCAGAACAACCGGTTTTCAAAGGACGAAGCAATCCAGCGAATCAGTGACGTGGAGGAGATCGTTCTGAACCAGGCAGTTGAAGGGGATCTTGAAGAGGTCATTGCCTCGCTTCAGTTCTCAATGCTCGTGCTCTTCGCAGCATCCAAGAAATTCATAGAAGGAGGATTTGACGAGGATATCAAAGCCCTGGTCAAGAAAGGAAAGTCAATCGACGAAGAGCAGATGGAAGAGATACTCGAGGTTGCTGCCACCATCGGCGCAAATGTGATCAACGGGAAGTCATGCTGCGGACGGTATATCAAGGAGAGTGATGATCCCGGCATGTTTGATGAGTGGCTTATAGAGGTTGAGACCATCAACGAGGCACTTGCAACCCTGAAGAACTTTGACGAGGAAGCAGGCGAAACTTCGTGATTGCAGCACGGGCACGACTGCGGTATCACAGGCAGCTCGGACGGCTGGCAGGATACCGACTGCCTGAAGGAGCCTTTCATGGTGCGGTGATTGAGACATTATTCTCGATCCCGTATGATGCGTTTGATCGTCCAACCCGTGAACAGATCATGGCTTTCATAAAGGCATTTGTAACCTGCAAATGCAGGGAAAGCCCAAATTGTGGATGCCCGGAGCGCAAGTTTGCCATTGAGATCATAGAACTGCGTGAGTCCGGACTTGATCACCGGCAGATCAGTGAATTTCTTCTGGAAGAGTACGGGATTGAGATCTACGCTGCTGACATTCTTAGTTACCTTGAAGAGTCAGTCCATCTGCTTGAAGCGATCCGGGATGTTGCTGAGCAGACAAGTATTCGCCAAGTGCAGATACGGACTGAAGATCACATCGAAGCGATAGAAAAAGGAATCCCGGTTTCGGGATAACTTCAAAAAAATATTATCTCTTTTTCTTGTCCATTGCCTGCTGCTTGACAAGACTTCTGATACGCTCTGCAGTGCTGCCCTTGAAGTCGGTCAGATCCTTCTCCTGCACTGTGGCAACTTCTGATCCGGTCACAGCAATTGCATCTGCAAGCACATGGTCCAGTTTTTTAGCCCGCTCCCAGCACTCGTAGGCTTCTTCATTTCTTCCGAGGCCGCCGGAGAGGGTGATTGCCTTGAATGCCCAGAGGTCAGGGTTCGAAGGATATATGGCAAGAGCCTGATCATACCTCTCGACTGCCTCTTCATATTTGCCCTGGTACGAGAGTTGATCAGCCTCAAGCGCCAGCGCATCTGCCTTATTGAGGAGTTCATCCCGTTTGCTCAGGAGCTTTTTGGTGGTATTTTCAGCCATCAGTTCACCTGATTCGCGTATATGATACTTGTCCCGGGAGTATTTGAGAATATGGGGAATAATCCCAGGAGCAAACCCATTTGAATAATTGATTATGAGGAGAGAGAACGAACCAGGATGTCTACAAACCTGTTTAAATATTCTCTTTCATGGATCAGAACCTCCCATGTTTCTTCCAGATCCAGAATAGAGTACTGGTGAATCAGTACATTGCGAAAGGAGGAGAGTGCTGCCAGAGCTGAACTGAGATCAGGTTCAAGCACGCCATACTTCTCCAGTATCTCAAATGTTTCACGGTATGAAGATGGTTTCACTGGAATTTTGCGAGTGGCAATAAGCCAGGCTCCGGCATCTATTCCAGCCTGGATGGCCAGAAACATGGCATGTAATACCATATTCTGGGTATCCCGATCAGTGAGAAATTTTTCTTTTGGGATGGATTCGTACCGCTCCCAGTCTGAAAGAGCAATCGTTAATTCCCGGATGACATCTGTAGAATTCATCCTGCCAGAGCCTCCCGGTACCACTGATCAAGGGACTCATTCCATGGTTGAATATCCAGATATCTGATAAGAATATCTGCCTCAAATTCTGCTGTTTTTTCATCATCATTGCTGATAAGGAGCAGCCCGGTTGATAGAACTTCATAGACAAAGGATACCGGAGCTCTGTTCATGATACGGACATCAACATGAATTCTCGGATTAATTGTTTTTTCAACGGCCTGACCAATCCGGTTTATAAGTTTATACCTCTCGAAAGGATCAGGATTAGAAAAAAGATAAAGAGCAAGATCAATATCATGCCATGTATCTGAACGAAGGAAGGATCCAAAGAGATAACCAGTACAGATGAAGTCCCAATCGGATAATGATGAACGAATATCCATTATTATCTTCTCCTGCAATGGAGGGAAGGTTTCGGGCAGGGGATTCATCATCTTCAACTCCTGAATACTTTGTTGAACTGCTAACTTTATTAATGATGACAGGATTGGATTGTATCCCCCATAAGAAATATCCGATAAAAAGCAGAATATAATGCCTGAATTGAGATTTGATAGAAGTAATTTAACTTCAGGTATCCTAGCATCATATATGAATACCCAACAGCCTAAACGATGGAATATTCTCGTTTGTGGCACTGTTCAAAGGGTAGGGTATCACCATCTCATTCAGGGGATTGCCCGTCGCAACCACATTACCGGTTGCATCCTGAACCTTAAGGAATATGATGTCCTGATTATTGCAGAAGGGATACCGGAAGATCTCGAACGGTTCAAAAATGATATCAGAATTCAGGAATACCCTGTTTTTGTTGAAACTTTAGAAATTTCTGAATTGCCCCATACTGGCGAATATAAATATTTTGAGATCGTCAGGGGAACTCCCGATGAGGAACTGGCAGAACGGTTTGATTCAGCAATAGCAGTTCTTTGCAGAATGGAGAAGAAGCAGGATACTGCAATAGATTTAGGGAAAGAGACTCTTGATGAAGTGAAAGGGATACGTCATGATCTTGATAAAACCCTTACATCAGAGATTGCTGAGGTAAAAGAGGAGCTCAGAGAGATCAGATCAGCCTTGATTCAGGCGGGAATTATGAACTCCGCACGGTCATAAAGAGAATTTTTCGAATACTGCAAAATGATACCCATATATAATAGTATCATCAAGATCAATTTAAGCTCATGGAGAATAAATACGAGATATCCTCTTCTCTTCAGTCTCTCCTCGATCATGTAGAGGAGCAGTTGGATACACGGATACACCTTCAGCGGAAACAGGATGCTCCAAAGAAGGGCCTTTTACTTGATCAGTATTCGTACCAATCCGGGCGCAATGTCATTGTCTTTTCAAATCAACAGATTGGAATGCTGAAGGATTTCGTTATTGCCCAGAATGCAATAAAACTCCTTCTCAAAGGTATTGCTGCAAAGAACGCAGGATACCGTGTCCTTTCATTTGACAGTAAATCAGCAACGATTGGAATGGAGCAGATCTATCTTGATGTCCTGAAAGATGAGAAGACCAGGCACCTTGATTTCTGGATCAAAAAGAAACTGATGTTCTATCTATATATGTTGTTTCACGAGACCCTGACTGAACTCCCGTGGACACTGATGGCGAACATTGTTGTCTCAAAACTCTGTCCGGTGATGCGCAATGCTCAGGTCTACTTCCTGATGAAGGAAAGTATGCGTGATATGCATGATCTTGTTTCTTTCAAGGACTTCATCCCCCGGCGATACTTTGTCATGCACAACGGGATGTTCTATGGAAGGGATTTAATCCTGGGTGAGGTCATGAGCGAGATGAAACTCAACCCGATGATCAATATCCCGGAGATGAAGAAGTTCAAGAATCTCAATCTTATGGAGATGCTCACTCACCGGTGGCAGAAGAATCCCTGGTATCAGACCAAACTTGTCGGGGATGCAATGGTGAATATTACTAAAGAGATGAAGGTTGCCCAGACCTGTGAGAATCCAAGAGCAGAGACATACCCGACGATATATAATTTTGTCGAGGAGATTACAAACCGGTGGATCAAACTGATGCAGATCGAGAAATACTACTTCTGGGATACACCGGAACATCAACAGAATGCAATGAAGATGCAGGAAGAGTACGAGAAAGAAGCTAGAATGACAATATTTGGGGAAGTGTAGCCACATCGCAAAGAGAAACCAAAGTCTTCAATATTTATTAACCTCGATTCCCAGATCATTAGGCGCATAAATTAAGTGCCTCTAAAATCTCCCTGTTTTTCTTACTGACTTCAGATTGCATGATTTCTCTTTGAGATAGTTTGAATAATTTGATCTTTTCGAGTTCAAGCAGTAATTTTTCGACCGAATAATGTTTGGCAAGTCCTGTCTCTTTCAGAATCATCTGAAACCTCATGCGAATGAAAAGAGCAATGAGTACCATGAATAGATATCCTTTGACAGAATCATCTCTCCCTGTATTGAGCGGTAATGTTTCTAAATCATTTTTCGATACAACAGATTTCTTAATCGCACGATAGTAAAACGGTTCAATATTGACTGCAGGTTTTTTCGATCCACCCTAGATTCCCGGAAATCTGTAACGAGTGAGGAAGTAAAATCTTAAAATTGATTGCAAAATTAAAAAATGATTGATTATAGGGGATTAAAATTTTTATCCTCGTTATGTATTTTTAGCACACATAACGATTAGGTGCAATTTTCTAATCTCTATAATATTATCTTCATTTAGATAAATTTCTTCGTATACCTCTCGGACCTTTTTCCATCGTTATGTGTTCCCGGGAATCAAGGATCCACATAATCCATCTGAAGAATATTTGTTGCCCAGTATCGATCCTTTCCTCTGGGATTTACTGAATGAAATACCTGAATAAACCCATATCTCATTATATGTACTTCCATCCCATCAGTTGGAAGTGTAGGTGTACCCACTCCAACAATACCTAAACGATCAGGGTTCACCTGACGATTTTTCTTGAGCCGATTAGACCAGTTTAATCCTTTATTGCGGAGAAATTTTAAGTTTTCAATGCCAGAATACCAACTGTCAAAAAGAACAACATTGGGAGTAAAACCCCGAAAAATCGCAGTTTGAATCATTTCCTGGAAATGATCGTTTTTCGTCATTTCATCTTCATAAGGATCGTAAAGGCGATAATCAAGGGGATATGTAAATGAACCATCAGTCCAAACCAGACTAATAAGGCCAATGTCTTTTACGACATTATGATGCTTCCCGCTCTATTGGTACTATTTCATTTCGATAAATTTTGAGTGAATTTTATCGATCACAGTGTCATCTAGAACTAATTACCCACTTGTTTTCTCGACATATGATTCAACCTCTATCCACAACGTCTCGTTAGTAAGAGACTGTCTCGTCAGAAATCGGTTGAAGGAATCATGTACAATGCTGATACCAATCTCGGAATAACAATCAGCAACTTTTACACAAGAGGCATCACATTGAGTTGCCATCAAAAAGTGAATGTGGTCTTTATGACCACATTTCTACAAAGGAAGCACGAAATATATTTACTGCCCTCATAATTTTTGATCTTTCAGTTGATAAATCATTTTGCGTAAGTCCTATTCTTGTAAAATTTCGGTATTGTTGGGTAATTAGGAAACCTTTTGTCCAGTTTGAATCATGTAACTGGACAACCACTAATAGATTTGAGAGAGATATCAGAGAGATTTCATAGGATGGTAAACACAGATTATGTGAGAAAAATCTAATGAAATTACTCACTGAAATGTTTGACCAATACATGTATGGAAATAAAAATGTAATAGAAGCGGGTAAACTTCTTACAATTGGACTTTTGGCATTGATTTCACTTGCAATATCAATATATTTTTTATTTTTTAGTCCATATATAGGATTTAGATTTGTATATGTCTTCATTCCACATTTATATCTGATTCCAATAATTCTTCTTTCTATGTGGTACCCTAAATCAGGGGTAAAACTAGTATTCACAATTCTGATTTTATTATTTTTATTCTGGATTTTTACAAACGTTTTGGGATATTATACCTATACACCTTTGTTTGTAATTCTCTATACAGGAATAGATCTTGCGGTAATTATGGTACTTTTGCTGTACGTCAAAGATAGGAGGCTCGTAGAGGCGGTAATATTAGATATAATTGAACGAAAGACAGAGAAAAAAGAGGAAACGCAAGAATTGATCAATAAATTTGAAGGAGATTTTGATGTAATAATCACGGCTCTTGGATCAAAAGATGAAAGCGCTCGTGAAGAAGCGGTTCTGGCATTGGCAAGTTTATCAGACGACAGAATTATTTTTCCATTGATCAATGCCCTTAAAGATGAAAATCCCCATATTCGAAGAATAACATGTGAGGCTTTAGGACATACTGACTCTCCAAAGGTTGTAAAGCCACTCATTAAAGCATTGACTGATGAAGACAGATACGTTC
Source organism: uncultured Methanospirillum sp. (assembly GCF_963668475.1). Classification (GTDB taxonomy): domain Archaea; phylum Halobacteriota; class Methanomicrobia; order Methanomicrobiales; family Methanospirillaceae; genus Methanospirillum. Next base: position 2,990,005 of record NZ_OY764544.1, on the reverse strand, counting down.
GTGAGACAGCAGCAGAAGAACTTGGACATCTAGGAAAAGTATCAATTGTTGAGCTTATGAACCATTTGGATGATCCTGATTGGAGAATCCGAATGGGAAGTGTAATAGCTTTAAGAGTTACTTCAGAGTGTCCTGATCCAGATCCTATTTTAAAAACTCTTTCTGATCCTTCAGTTTACGTCAGGAGAGAAGCAGTCAAAACGCTCGGTAGAATTGGAGATCAAAGAATTCTCCCATATATTATCGAATCAATAAATGATTCAGATCCAGGTGTAAGACTACGAGCTGTGAGGGCAATATCAAGAATAGGATCAACAGATGATATTGAATGTATATTAAAACGTAAAATGTCAGATCCTGACGGATATGTTCGTCTCTTAGCAAATGAAGAGTTCGAAAAGTTGAGGATAAGATGATTTTGCTCTTTTTTTAATACTAAATCTAATACTTTGAATAACTGGTAGTGACCTAGAATATAATAGAAGATGCAAATCCTTCATTTTTTCGTTCATTCGAAATATTCTGATCCAAATTATCAAAGGAAATCCCTTCAATAGATGAGTGGTTATCTTCAGTTATTAAGTAGGCCACTACTGAAAAATCACCAAAAAGCAATAAACAAAAGAAAATTCCCCCTAGAAATAATAACAAAATTCTAATATACTAGTTCACTCAATAGAAGAATGGGGTTAGTTATGAGGTCAAATGAAGATGCGTTTAGCGGTTTAGAAGCTGCCATAATAGTTATAGCATTGGTTGTAGTAGCTGCAGTGTTTGGGATGAGCGTAATGAGTTCCGGTTTTTACGCTTCAGATCAGGCAAAGACTACAACAACTTCAGGATACAAACTGGCATCATCAACAGTATACATTGAAGGAGGGGTCTATGCTTCCTTGTTAGGAGGAGCGGGAACAAGCCTTGATAAAGTCTGGTTTGCAGGAGGGATTCCAGAGACCGGTCAGGCACAGGATCTTCGTGAGATGATCATTGTGTACACACATTCAGTTGACTCTTCTATTGTAAGAGAATATACCTATGGAGGACCTGGAGGAGAAACTGCCACGACATTTGGAGTAGACGGGGACCCAGTCATGCTTCCAGGAGATAAACGGACATTCCGGTTAGCTCAAGTAAATGGACCAATACCAGGTGGATGGTTTACTATTGAAGTGAAACCTAAAAGTGGAGCGGCAACATTTGTGACATATCATCTTCCAGATTCGTTTCAAGGTGGATCAGTATTAACATGATGTTAAACCAAAATATTAAATTCTTATAAAGAGTACCTTTTTTTGTCCGAGTCAACCGGATAGAAGTAATAAAATGAGAACAAATTCTGCATTTTCTGGCCTTGAGGCAGCAATCGTTCTGATTGCATTCGTCGTTGTGGCTGCTGTCTTCTCCTACGTCATGCTAGGAGCAGGATTCTTTGCAACCCAGAAGTCACAGGAAGTCACATACTCGGGAATCAAACAATCAACATCGAACATTGTTCTTGATGGACAGTTGTATGGGGATACGAGTGATATCGGAACACTCACACTTTACCTTGCAATTCCAGAAGGTGGGCAACCACAGAAATTAAGTGATGTGGATTATCTCTGGACTCTGAATGGCGGAGCAGTTACAATCGTAACCGGGACCGATGCAGATTCTGTATCACTCCTCCAGGCAGGAGACAGAGCAAAGATTACTATTACACTAGCAGCAGCGAACAAGCCAGGACCTGGTGACAGTTTTACTCTTGAAATTAAACCAAAGGTAGGGGCATCATCACTCATTTCTAAGACACTTGGAAGTGGATATGCTGGTGGAGTAATTATTTAATCTCTCCCATTTTTGGAAATTTATAAGCATACGCTCCAACAACAACAATTATAGTAAAACAATACAGCCCTGTCCGAGGGGACGGATAGGATGTATTGACATAATGAGTGAACCAGCATTTTTTGGCTTTGAAGCAACAATCGGTCTGATTACGTTTGTTGTGGTAACTGCTGTATTGTCATATATTATGTTAGGGTCAGGGTTCTTTGCAACCCAGAAGTCACAGGAAGTAAGGACCTGTAAATTAATTATTCGATCGTCTTCTTGGGGTGATGGTATAATTCCACTCTCCGTGGAAGTTATTGGGATGGATACGTAGTTGCTCCATAGTTTCATCTGAAATTTTCAATCCAGTTGGATATAGTGAAGTGTCAATATCACATTCAACTTTCAAACCCGTTTCTGTTTTAGTATTTCCGATAAGATTCACTATGGTCTCTAAACTGATAAGTGGTCTTCCTCTCCAATTTTGTGTAATCGCAGAGAATAACCTATGCTCAATTTTATTCCATTTGCTAGTCCCTGGAGGAAAATGACATGTGGATATAATCAATCCAGTTTCATCTGAAAAATTTTGTAAATCAGCTTTCCATGCTTTTCTTCTATATCCATTACTTCCTCCTGAATCTGCAGTTATTAAGAGAAATTTAGCATTTGGATAAGCCTCTTGGCCCATTGTTTTCCACCATCTTCGAATACTCTCGACGGCAAATTCAGAAGTTTCATGATCAACTCCTACATTCACCCAACCAGAGTTATTGTTGATATCATAAACTCCATATGGAATAGCTTTGCCCAGGTCTAGATCCATGAAATCGTGACTATTTACTTCTAAAGGTGATCCTTTTGGTTGCCATTCACATCCGTTATTTTTAAAATTGCCAATATTTTCTTTCTTTTTACAATCTACAGAAATAATTGGTTGTTCAAACTCTTGGAACAGTTTCACAGATTCATTAATAAATTCAAATTGAGCATTGCGATCTTCATGAGATTGTCCTTCGATTGTCTTTTTGGCTCCTTGAACACTATAGTTTAATTTATCAAGTATTTTTGCCACAGTGGTATGACTTACTTGATGACCCTTTTCACGTAATAATTTGGCCAAGTTACGCGTACTTAAGCATGTCCATCGTAAAGGGGACTCAGGATCTCCTCGTGATGTGGGTTCAACAAGGGCATCTAAGTCGGACTCTAATTGGGGGTCATATTCCTGAATTTTTTTTCTTCCTCCACCTGAATGTCTAACTCGATCTGTTTCAAAAATTATTCCCTCTTTTAGTTCCTCTCTTCCAATATTGATTGTGGAACGAGAAACACCTGTTAATTGAGAGACCAATGTGACCCCTCCCCTACCATATGATTCAGCTTCAATTGCTGCTAATAGACGTTTTTGTCTTTCATTCAAATGAGGGGCCAATTTGTCATAGATTTTGTGTAATGCGATATCAGAATCCATAAAAGTATTTGGATTATGAGGATAAATAACGATCGAGTTATAACTTTACGATCCCTAATATAATGTGCCATATCTTTGGACGTAAATGGAGGGGCCAGTTACCGATGCAGACAGTGCATCATTCCTTCAGGCAGGTGACAGAGTTAATATTACTGTTACATTAACAGCAGGAAACCAGCTAGGACCAGATGACAGTTTTACCTTAGAAGATAAACCAAAAGCATTGGTATCATCACTCATTTCTAAATCGCTTGGCAGCGGATACGCTGAAGAAGGGATTATTAGACCCCCCTCTTTTTAATAAAAAATTACCCGATGAATTAAGTAGAAATATTTATTCACGTAGAGAGCAATACTAAATTGTCCGGGTGAACCGGGCAGGAAGTATAGATATGAAGAATGAGTCAGCATTTTCAGGCCTTGAAGCAGCAATCGTTCTGATTGCATTTGTTGTCGTGGCCGCAGTTTTCTCCTATGTTATGCTGGGAGCAGGGTTCTTTGCAACCCAGAAGTCACAGGAAGTTACATACTCAGGAATCAAACAGTCAACATCTAACATTGTCCTTGATGGGCAGTTATATGGTAGTGCAAGTCAGATCGCTACACTCACCTTATACCTATCAATCCCTGAAGGTGGACAACCACAGAAATTAAGTGATGTGGATTATCTCTGGACTCTGAATGGCGGAGCAGTTACAATCGTAACCGGTACCGATGCAGACAGCGTATCACTCCTTCAGCCAGGAGACAGAGCAAAGATTACAATCGCACTCGCTGCAGCAAACCGGCCAGGACCTGGAGATAGTTTTACTCTTGAAATCAAACCAAAGGTTGGAGCATCATCACTCGTTTCCAAGGCACTTGGCAGCGGATATGCTGGTGGAGTGATTGTTTAATCACTTTTTTTGATTTGAACACATTTCAAACTGTCATTCCTAACATGTGAATGCAATTATTCTGTTTTCTAGTACCAAATTCTATTCTTTTCAATTCCTTTAATCTTCAGCCCACATATCATTTAGGGTTTCTTTACTGTTCCTTATCAGTATTAGGGAAGGTAGTTACCTATAAGATAAACTTCTTTGATAAGAATAACCCAATTCTTTCATCAAAGTATAATATGAATATCCTTACCTGATTTCTACCTCCTAATTATGAGATGAAATTATGAACTAAATACAATATCCTATTTAATAATTTTTTTATCTGTGATTTCTTCAATTCCATACTTACATCGAGTTCAGATCCGAGTTGAAAGAAACTATTAATACACATCAGAACATGTATCTGTCATTCTGAAAAAACAGGAGGTATTAACATGAAAAAAGAATTAGCATTTTCAGGCCTTGAGGCAGCAATCGTTCTGATTGCATTTGTTGTCGTGGCTGCAGTTTTCTCCTACGTTATGCTGGGAGCAGGGTTCTTTGCAACCCAGAAGTCACAGGAAGTTACATACTCAGGAATCAAACAGTCAACATCTAACATTGTCCTTGATGGGCAGTTATATGGTAGTGCAAGTCAGATCGCTACACTCACCTTATACCTATCAATCCCTGAAGGGGGACAACCACAGAAATTAAGTGATGTGGATTTTCTCTGGACTCTTAATGGCGGAGCAGTTACAATGGTAACCGGTACCGATGCAGACAGCGTATCACTCCTTCAGCCAGGAGACAGAGCAAAGATTACCATCGCACTCGCTGCAGCAAATCGGCCAGGACCTGGAGATAGTTTTACTCTTGAAATCAAACCAAAGGTTGGAGCATCATCACTCGTTTCCAAGTCACTGGGTAGTGGATATGCTGGCGGAGTGATTGTTTAATCTAATTATCCATTATTATTTTTTTTTGTGATGAGAGGATTTGTAATGACAAAATGGTTCATTCTCTTCATCTTATCTTAAAAAATGGATAATTCAAGTTAGGTTAGATATCATAAATATTACAACAAATGGTCTTTTGTAAAGCCGATTCTTCATGATATAATCTTAATTCAAGTTATGAAACTGATCACTAAGAATATGTATAATAAAGAATATAATTTTTACCGGCTTTTCCGGAATAAGATGCTAGTTTAGGTTTGTTCAGATCCACCAGAGAGAACAGATCCAAGTTTACAATATTTTCATAATTATTATTATCCCCTTATTTTCTATTTTCTTATTGTAGCTATCAGGGCTAATAACATCAGTAACCCAAAGAATGCCAGTAGAATCGATGTTGATGGAGTTGTAAACAAATATTCTACAATAGTATTAGTATACTTTCCTGAATAAACGTCAAGATATCTTTGATATTCCTGGTTAGTAGGATTCAAACTAATCGCCCTGTTAAGAGCATCAATCGATTCATTTACGTGATCTGTTCTTTTTAAACTTTGCGAATACCAGAACCAACCAATATCATCAGTCGGTTCAAGTTGTGTATAATTCTCAAATGAACTTAATGCCAGACTTGCGTTTCCAAAAGAACTAAAGATACGTCCTTTAAAAAACCAAGGTTTTGAATATGAAGGATCTTTCTCAATTGCAGAATCATATGCCATGACCGCTCGGTCATATTGCCGAGTTTTTTCATATGCCATCCCAAGATTAAACCAAGCTGCAGGATCTTCAGGACGTAATGTTGTAACAGTTTGTAGCAAATTTACAGCTTTATCGTAACGCGCAAGACCATATTGAACAAGCCCCTGGTAAAAGTACGTATCAGGAAATTCTGGATCCAGAAGCAGTGATTTATTAAAATATGTATCAGCTGCACTTAAATTACCTCGTTTAAATGTCACAAGACCTAAATTATAGAGAATCCTCGCATCTTGTGGAGTAGAATTTAATGCTTTCAAAAAGGATAATTCAGCTAAACTATAGGTCCCATTACTCATTAAAATTAACCCATTAAGATTCCAAGCTGATGCATTTGTTGGATAAAGAGCGAGATATTCATTTATTTCTGTAAAAGAATCGTTGAAATCACCATTAATGTAATGAGTTTTAGCATCTTGAAGTTGAATATCCGCTTCATTTGCCCAGACTCCATTTCCACAAATTATTCCCATACAGATGAACAGAAATATGAACACACTTATCTGATATCGGTAAGACCTCATTGCAGAACATTTGTTCCTCTTTCCAGATAGAGTGAGCGGAATTAAAACGGAACTGTCTATATTGTTAGCGCTCAATACTATGCAAATGAATGTTCGAGATTTATTCAAAAATCCAGATTACATAATCCTCTTTATTCTAGCAGGCCTGTCCTTTTCTATCGCTTTTGGCCTCTCATCACCTTCATTACTTGTAAATGATGAATGGATTACTGTAAACCAATTAAACCAACTTGCTACTGGTTCACAACTCATAGAAAATCAAGGGAAGTTTGGTAAAACAATATTCGGAGAAGAATCCGCTTATTTTACATCACGAGGGAATTATCTTGCATATAGTATCTTCCTACCCGTTTTATCATTACCTGCATTGTATCTGATTATTGGGTCAGGGGAATTATTCCGATTAGTCTTCCTAACTCTCTGGTTTTGTTGCAGTATTTGTGCCTTACTCGCATGTATCTGGTTAATTGGTAAATCTGACAAAAAGTTACCGATACATATCCTATGGATTACAGTATTTCTGTTTCTTGGATTATTTCTTGCAAATCTATATTTTTATCAGCCGTTCCCTGCTTCATTTCAAGACAGTCCCATTGAATCCGCAGCTGTAATCTTCACTAATGAAGTTCTATTCGCTCTGATGGCACCAATGATTTATTCCCTTTTTCGGAACCTCTCATTGGATCGCAGGACAGCGATTATCGGGACATTATCAGTAATTTGTTGTTCTACATACTTTTTCTGGTCAGCATCCGCAAAAGATCATCTCCTTATCGCATTTGTCCTAACCACGATATTCTGGATTTTTTCAAATATCCTAACTAAACCGACAAATTTGAAATGGTTTGCCCTCTTTATTATCTCTGGCCTCTTATGTTGGGCAAGACCAGAATATGGTGTCATTGTACTAGCAGGACTTTTAATCTGGAAATTTCTGTCCAGATTATCATTTCAAAATGGGTCAGTGCGTGTAAATTTTGATAAATGGATACCTCAACTTTTATCAGATATCCTCGGCATTTTCCTAGGATTAATTCCATTTTTCCTAAATAATTTTACCGTGACAGGAAATCCACTAATTCCTCCTCAATATCTCTACATTACTTCAAGTAGGACCGCCATGACTTCAGTGCTTACATCGGGTAATGATGTCATGCAGATCGGTATTGGTTCGAAAGTGATCACTTACATAAGTCAGATATTTAGTTTTTTTACCCCTGATGGGGGAAATATTCTCCAGGACATTTCCGGTCTGCTCCTTTCTCCTGCCAATGGAGGAGTTGGAATAATATTTATCTGCCCGATTATTCTCCCGGCTTTGTTATATGGATTAATAAACCATCGGAAAATAAAAGATCTTTACACCCCGAATATTATGCGGATGATCCTTTTTTCGGCATTCATCGCATTATTTACCTTCATTGCATATATGAGAGTCTTACATGGATCAACTATAAGTGGGGGTAGTCTTCCTGATATGCGGTATTTTTCGCCACTCTACCTTCCTTTAGGTATTATATCTGTCCTTCTTCTTTCCCCGGTTATCTGTCATCAAGCAGAACGATGGTTAAAATATTTACTGGTATCTGTTCTACTATTTGCTCCGTTACTGGTGATAGGAACAACATTGATTCTTCCTTATGGTATCACATATGATATGTATGGATACTTTTTTATGCGAATTCTTATTGTTCTCTTGATCCTGATATTTGGAATAGCAGCATTGAGTAAAAAGTTCTGGAATTCTGAAAAGGCCTTTCCATTATTATTTGGATTGCTGATTATGATCCCAACGGCATTCCAGTTCTTTTATGTGGTCATTTACAGTTACAATAAGACAAATGGGTATTATTTCTGGCAACCAGTATTGCAATATCTGTTCACCTACGTAATTACAATAATTAATTAATTAATGTTTTAGATAATTTTAATCCTGTTTTTTTAATTAAACTCGAAGAAAATTTGGTATGAGCTCAGAATTACAGATGAAACAATGTGCGTTATATACATAGATTAACTCTTAACAACTGTGGTTTAATCGCTAATATCACAATTACAATTTCCATGCATAATATGCAATGAATTTTTAAATTTTTATTAGTGTTCTTTAAAAATGCTTCATCCTTATTATCAGTAAGTGCCAATCCGAGAAATTCTCGATAACCAGCTCATTAAAAGGATTGTTTATAAATATATATTCCATGATTACGAACATTCAGGTAAACTACATCTACGTTGAGATAAGAAACAAGTGTCTCATTTAAATATTTAAGAAAGACTCTGCTTGATCCAAATCATAAGCCAGATGTGAGATCGTATCTGCGGATATACCCTCAATTCCCAGGCATTCAACAATTAATCAAACATTCCAGATTGAAAATCCCTGGATATTGGATTCAACAATGGCTTTATCTTTAGCTCGTTCAACTCGGGAGTATATATCAAAAACAACTGTATAAAATGTTTTTTCCCGAATGTCAGGTTTATTGAGAGTGATATCTCTAGGTCTAGTTTTCAGAGTACGGCTGCACTAAACATTACAATATGCAGTTCGGGTTTCAGAATGCTCATATCTTGAAGAGTCAGTTTGTTGTTCATGTTTATATTCCATAACCATATTTCTGAAGCAGGTGATGAGTTTTTCATTGCCTCATCTTGGTTATTAAAAAACCTGACAAATTATAATATATTAATAGCCCTGTTCTCTGTTTATCAAGTAGATACATGATTATCTTAATTAAAAGCATTTTTCCTACACTGCCTCTGGTTTATTGTCTACGGAAAAACCGGATTATTTAATTCATAACACGAGATATGGTATGATGATATTGTGTACTATAAATAATTCCAGGATTCTATTAATCCATGATAAATGTGCTTGAAAACCGATCAATCAGCATAATGTTTCTCACAAGCTCTTATCCTTCATCTTCTGATCCCACAAGTAAGAGTTTTATGACTGGTTTTACTGGAGCATTATCTCAAAAAAATATCCGTGTATATGTTGTCTGTCCTCATCAACCCGGTCTTCCATTCCGGGAAATAGATAATGAAATTATAATAATCCGATTCCCTTATTGGTTTAATACTTCAGGAGAGCAACTGGGAGGGGGGGGAGGAATCGTTTCCTCATTATCCAAATCCTGGATTGCAATAATCCAGATAATTCCATTTTGTATCTGCCAATTTGTTATTGCAATGAAAATAATAAAAAATGAAAATATTGATCTAATCCACTCACATTGGATCATACCTCAAGGATTTATTGGAGGGATAATCTGTTTTTTTACAGATATCCCACACATCTCAACAATTCATGGAACAGATATTTATCTGGCTCATTCATCGCGATTATTATATCCAATTGTAAAATTTGTTTCATATTTTTCAAATTGTATCACAGTAAATAGTTCACAAACATATAAATTGTTACATGAAATTGTTCCACTTCGAAAAAGATTGATAAAGACTATTCCGATGGGCATCAGAATTGATGAATTTAAATCTTCTCCAATAAAAAAGGTACAGAAAAAAAAAACAATTCTCTATGTAGGGAGATTAATTACTTGGAAAGGAGTCCGGTATTTAATTGAGGCAACAAATATTGTAAAAAATATGAATTTTGACATCCAATTAATAATTATTGGTGATGGACCTAACCGGGAAGAACTAATAAGGTTATCCGATAATTTACAGATGAGATCATTGATATGTTTTTTAACAAAGCAAGATCGCTTATCACTTCTATCATATTACCAGAATGCTGATATTTTTGTGCTTCCTTCGATTATATTCCAAAATCAAACAGAAGGTCTTGGTGTTGTTCTTCTCGAAGCTATGGCCTCCGGTGTCCCGGTTATCGGAAGTAATATCGGGGGAATTCCCGATATCATCAAGGATAACGTAAATGGTCTACTTGTTCCTCCTGGAGATTCAAGAGCTCTTGCTATGTCGATTATCATGATTCTTCAGGATCCAGACCTTGCTGAAAGATTAAGAAAAGCTGGTTTAGAGACTGTGAAAGAACATTTTTCTTGGAATGCTATTACAGAACAATTTATAGATATCTATCGAGATTTATTATAGTAAAATTAAATCATATAATAAAATTACGTTAAAAAAATATGGATGAAAAATGGTAGTTAATTGTTCTATTGTTATTCCACTATATAACAAAAAAGAATACATATTGCGAACTATAAATTCAATCCTTGCACAGAGTTATACATCCTACGAATGTATCATAATTGACAGTTCAAATGATGGTAGCACGGATATTATTCAACAAATCACCGATCATAGAATTATCCATATAATCCGTGATAGGACTACCGCTGCAGCAGCAAGAAATTTAGGGGTACAATTAGCTAGATCAGAAATTATTGCATTTCTTGATGCTGATGACGAATGGACTCCATTACATCTTGAAACCCTCATGTTATTACATCAAAAACTTCCTCATGCAGGATTGCTAGCAACACCATATATAAAGATTAGACCTGATAAAAAAAAAATGACAATGGTATTTGCTAACATCCCTTCACCGCCATGGGAAGGGTATATCCACAGATTCTTTTATACCTGTTCAAAGGGTGATATACCCATTTGTTCCTCGAATTGTGCAATAAAAAAGAAAGATTTTTTAGCAATCGGGGGATTTCAGGAAGATCTCATATATGGAGAAGACCAGCATCTTTGGTGCCGAATTGCATTGTCATATCCAGTGGGTTTCAGTTGGAAAGGTCCAGCAATCTACCATACTGAAGCTGAAGGAAGAATCTGCAATACCCCTCATCACCTTCAAGATGACCCCCTTTCAGCATACTTGGAAAAAGAATTACTTTCACCATTTCTGACACAGGAACAGATCAACGATATAAAATCATACATAAAAAGAAGACGTTTAATGATTAGATTCTCTAATATAGTATCTGTTTCAAAAAATATGCAAAATGAAACAATTCAAAAAACCAATGACAAAAATAATTTTATTATAGGTTTGATGAAATCGATGAAAAGGGTAACTTCTTTATTATTACTAAGGTTGTATGTATCCTACGGTTATAATATTTGGAGGAGATTTCGTTGCATTATTCATGGGTGGTACATTCCTTAATAAAATTCGATAACTATTCATGAACATATAACGAATTGCAATTTACCTAGTCCCACAATATTTCTGAATTACTTAAAAAAGTCAGGAAGATACCTAATCATGCCAATACAAACCATTGTAATCCTTGATCATCACCAATCTAATGATCAGCGAATTTCTCGTCATATGCAATTTTGTATTAAATCCGGATACGATATAACTCGTATCAATTTCACTATTCAGGAAAATAAAAAAAAAGGGGAAACAATCTCTTCTTCAAATACCAAACAGATACCAATATTTCTTCCGCTAAAACAAGGGATAGCACGATATATTTGGTATAATGTTTCTTTTTTTTACCCATATTATATTATTAAGACTATTAATATACTGAAGTCCAAATTTAAAAAAAGTCCTGAACCAATAATACTTCATATACATGACCCAATATTCTTGTTATATGGAATAATTATGAAAATCATTTTTCCTAATAAAATTATTCTCATATATGATCGACATGAATATTATGAAAAAATGAGGGGAATTGGATCACTATGTGAACGGATTTCTCAAATTTTTATTAACGGCATTATTTTAATAAATAATGGTCAGATTTCTGGAATGAAAAAATTTTTCCCATCAGTAATGTTTTTTACAATTGTGCCCAATTATCCTCTTATAGTAAAGAATGAAAGTATAAATATTATTCAGAAAATTGAACAGTTATGCAAAACCGGACAGATCAATATGACATATATAGGTTCTTTAAGCACGAAAGTTGATCGTGATATATATGGTCTTCTAGAAATCTCTTCGGTACTCCTTGAAAAATATCCGAATATTCATTTTACTATCGGGGGAAGTACTAATGATCGAGAATTACTTACGGCCTTTTTAAAGATGGAACAGAATTTTCCAGACAGGTTTAATTACTGCGGTTTTTTAGAACGAGAAGAAGTAATCCGTATTACTAGAGAAGCTCATTTAGGTTTTTTTTTACTCCATCCTCATACAAATTACTGGGTTCCATGTTCACCAAATAAATTATTTGATTATCTTGCCTATGGAGTGATTCCAATAATACGTGCACCAATAGAAAATATGGAGGAATTAAAAACCTGTAGCGAAATATATAATTATAAGATTTCTAATAGAGAAATTGCTTTGGATATTGAGAAGTTAATTAATAACATCCCTCTTATATGTACAATGATACAAAAAGTGTATGATGCGAGTGAATTATATACCTTTGAATCAGTTGAAACACAATATTCAACACTCTATAAAGAAACAATTGAAAATTACTTATCAACAGTAAATTAAACTAATAATTGGACACTTATAATGAATACAAATAAATATTCACATGATTCGGATAATATCCAGTACCCGGTGGAGATATAATATTATTTTATAAAACCGATCAGGATGTTAGAAAAGAAATACAGAATTATCATCTAGAATTTTGAGGAATTTATTAATGACTAATTTCATCTCAATAATTATTGAAGATTAGTAGTGCATTGATAACACTATGAAAATTGTTACAATCGTGGGTGCCCGACCACAATTTATTAAGTGTGCCCCGGTTTCAAGACTTTTACGTCGTTTTCATAAAGAAATTCTAGTGCATACTGATCAACATTATGATCAGGGATTATCAGGTATTTTTTTTCAAGAACTGGAAATCCCTGAACCAAATTACCATTTAGGGGTAGGTTCTTCTTCACATGGGAAACAAACTGGAGAGATGCTCATAGGAGTAGAAAATATTCTTCTGAAGGAGCAACCAGACCTTGTTCTAGTTTATGGTGATACAAATTCTACCCTAGCAGGTGCACTTGCTGCTGCAAAACTTAACATACCTATTGCTCATGTTGAAGCAGGACTTCGGAGTAATGACAAAACAATGCCAGAAGAGATTAATAGAATCATTGTTGATCATATATCCTCTCTGCTTCTATGTCCTACCATAACATCTATTAATAATTTACAACATGAGGGGATTAACAATGGATTACATTTAATTGGAGATGTAATGGTAGATGCCCTCTTGTACAATAGAACAATTGCCGAAAATAAATCATTAATTCTCAAACAATTAGGCCTTTATCCTAAAACCTATCTGGTTCTAACATTTCATCGACCATCAAATACGGATATGATACAAAAGATACAAAATATCATTTTGGGAGTAAGTAATAGTACCTTGAAGGTAATATTTCCGGTTCATCCGAGGACACGGAAGAGTCTTGAAAATTCTGGAATATGGATGAATTTACCAAATAATATTAAACCAATTGAACCTTTAGGTTACCTAGATATGCTAAAACTAATGAATAATGCCATAAAAATTGTAACAGACTCAGGGGGGATCCAAAAAGAAGCATATCTTTTAGGTGTGCCATGTATTACTCTTCGGGATAATACTGAATGGATTGAAACAGTTCAAGAGGGATGGAATGTATTGGTTGGTGCAAATAAAGATGAAATTACCAAAGCAATAGTAAATTTTAATCCAATGGGAGTGCGAAAAGACATATTCGGTATTGGCGCAGCAGATAAAATCGTACTCCTTTTATCGAACAAGAGAGTCTATATGACTTAAAGAATATCAAATCAGAAATAGTGATAATCCTATATTATCTATCCATTAAATCGGACAAATCGGTTTTCTGGCAGTCTATTTTTTTGCGTAATTCCGTTAGGATCTTTTTTATTCTTCGCTTATCTCCAGAAAAATTTTTCATAATATAATTCCGAACACTGATATAATGAAATATGTAATAACTGGAGGGGCAGGCTTTATTGGATCACATATAGCCCAAACACTCGCACAGGATCACGAGGTGATAGTCATTGATAACTTATTCAGTGGAAATCTGAAAAATATTCAAGAATTCCCTGTCATTTTTAAAAACGGCGACATAACTGATCTTGAGTTTTTAAAATCGGCTTTTGATGAGGCAGATGGAATTTTTCATCAAGCTGCAATAACATCGGTTCCTCGTTCTGTTAGAAATCCTCTTCCTACAAATGAAGTAAATATTTCTGGAACCCTCAATGTACTAGTAGCTGCCCGGGATATGAATGTAAAAAAAGTTGTTTATGCTTCTTCTTCTTCAATATATGGAGACACTGAAATACTCCCTAAAAAAGAGAATTTCAGTCCTAATCCACTTTCTCCATACGGTGTATCAAAACTTGCTGGAGAACAATATTGCAAGGTTTTCTCAGAGTTATATGGATTACAAACAGTTTCACTACGATATTTTAATGTTTTTGGCCCTCGCCAAGATCCAAAATCAGAATATTCAGCTGTAATTCCCAAATTTATATCTAAAATAATAAATAGAGAATCTCCAACAATTTTTGGAGATGGGTCTCAAACACGAGACTTCACATATGTTAAGGATGTTGTTCAGGCAAATATTAAATCTATGAAAGGGAGTACTTCAGGAATATTTAATATTGCATATAATCAGCAAATCAGTCTCAATACCTTAGCATTAATGATTATGGATATTATCGGGTTTCAAATCCCTATTACATATGCTGCTCCAAGATCTGGTGATATCCATGATTCCCGGGCAGATATTTCCGAGGCAAAGAATAAACTAAACTACTTCCCTGAATATTCAGTGAAAACCGGCCTTGAAGAGACGATCAGATGGTACCAGAATCAATAAATAATACGGTTATCTGTGTTTTGGGCCTTGGGTATGTTGGTTTACCTCTTGCTGAAGCCTTTTCACATCACATACAAACAATTGGGTATGATGTCGATAAAAAAAAGGTAAACCAAATTATTGCATCTGGATCTAAAGTCAAAGCAACATGTGACCCTCAAATAATCAGAAATGCTGATGTTATAATGATTTGTGTCCCTACTCCAGTAACAAAGGCAAAGGATCCAGACCTAGGCCCAGTAAAGTCAGCATCAACAATTATTGGACAAAATCTTAAAAAAGGTGCCATAGTTGTTCTAGAATCTACAGTTTTTCCAGGAGCAACAGAAGAGATTCTTGTACCAATCCTTGAGGCAGAATCAGGGATGAAATGTGGAGTAGATTTTTTTATTGGATATTCACCTGAACGTATTAACCCGAATGATGATGAGCATACAATTAAAAAAATTACAAAGATTGTAGCAGGGATGGATGATAAAACTACAAAAATCCTTACATCTCTGTATAGTCTTATTACAAATGTCTATCAGGCCCCAAATATCAGGACTGCAGAAGCTGCTAAGGTAATTGAGAATATTCAGCGTGATTTGAATATTGCTCTTATAAATGAACTTGCATTAATCTTTGATCGCATGAAGTTAGATACTCAGGCAGTTTTGGATGCAGCGGGGACAAAATGGAATTTTCACCATTACACTCCGGGTTTGGTTGGAGGACATTGCATACCTGTTGATCCATATTATCTTGTAATGAAAGCAGAGGAACTTGGATATCATCCACAGATCATTCTTGCAGGTCGGGCGATAAATAATTCGATGCCACATCATGTTGCTAACCTTACCATCAAAGGACTTAATGAGGCAGGTAAGGTATTAAAAGATTCAAGAGTTCTGATTATGGGATTAACTTACAAAGAAGACGTCCCTGATATCCGTGAATCACCAGTAACTTCCATAATAAAGGAATTAAAGGAATACCAAATCAAAGTATACGGATATGATCCCCTTATCTCTTCAGAAATGATAGAACTATTTGGAATAACTGCCCTTTCCAAATTAGGTGAAAAAATGGATGCAATTATTATTGCTGCACCACATGCCCTATTTAGAAAAATGCAGATTAACGAATTTTGTTCCCTGATGAGAGGATACCCGGTATTAGTGGATGTGAAGGGTATTTTAGGATCAGATGTAACATTTCTGAAAGAATTATATTATAAAAAACTGTAAATATTATTATAACAGACAAATTTTGTATAGGAACTTTTTACATAAAGAATTTCAATATTTATAACAATTATCAATAAAACCGATAACTATGTTCTCCAATAAAACGAAGATAAACCAATCAATATGACTTCAAATTTAAATATACCCACACAATTTCACGATGAATCGACTTCTCCAAAACTAATAATCCGTCCACCAAAAAAATGGGCACCACTTAATATACGAGAACTTTGGGAGTACCGGGAATTACTCTTTAGTTTTATTTCACGGGATGTAAAAATCCGGTATAAACAAACAGCATTAGGATGTATGTGGGCGATTATTCAACCACTATTTATGATGGCAATATTTACACTGTTTTTTGGGAAACTCGCGAAAATGCCATCAGACGGAATCCCATATCCACTTTTCAGTTATGCTGCCCTAATTCCATGGACACTATTCGCAGAAAGCCTTACCCGATCCACAATGAGTATGGTGAATAATGCTAACATAATGACAAAAATTTATTTCCCTAGGCTCATTATGCCGATATCAGGGGTTCTCTCTCCCTTGGTTGATTTTGTTATTGCGTTTTGTATTCTCATTGTAATGATGGGTTATTACGGATTTGCACCAACAACTTCAATAATTTTCCTTCCGTTATTTATTATCCTTGCAATTCTTACATCTCTATCAGTAGGTCTCTGGTTATCTGCTCTTAATGTCAAATACAGGGACTTCCAATACACCATCCCTTTCCTCATACAACTCTGGTTATTTTCTTCACCTATTGCATATTCGAGTTCAATAATACCGGATCAATATCGTATTCTCTATGGCCTGAACCCAATGGCAGGGGTCATTGAAGGATTTCGATGGGTGCTTCTTGGATCTAGTCCTCCCGAGGCTATGATCTTAGTTTCTTCCGGAGTGGTTTTCCTACTCCTTATTGGTGGGCTATTCTACTTTAAAAAAATGGAGCAATACTTTGCTGATGTTGTCTAATATGTAATTTAGAGAAAAAAATATTGAAACGATAATATGACAAAAAATCTCGCTATTCGAGTCAAGGGACTTGGAAAAAAGTATCATATTGGAGGCCCTAAAGAGAAATATCATTCACTAAGGGAGGCAATAATCAATGCAATAGAATCTCCATTTGACAAACTTGTTAATTCACAAATTAACAAACCTTCCAATGAATTCTGGGCTTTAAAAGATGTGTCATTTGATGTACAAAAAGGTGAAATGATTGGAATTATTGGTCAGAATGGAGCTGGAAAAAGTACCCTTCTAAAAATTTTATCTCGGATAACCACACCAACAGAAGGGGAAGTAGAACTTTATGGACGTGTTGGTTCACTTCTTGAGGTAGGTACTGGCTTTCATCCGGAGTTGACAGGAAGAGAGAACATTTTTCTATCAGGCTCAATTATTGGGATGAAAAAGAGGGAAATTGAAGATAAATTCGATGAAATCGTTAAATTTTCAGAAATTGAAAAATTCATAGATACACCAGTTAAACGATACTCCAGCGGTATGTATGTTCGCCTTGCATTTGCTGTAGCAGCACACCTTGACCCTGAAATATTAATAATCGATGAAGTGTTAGCTGTTGGTGATGCAGCATTTCAGAAAAAATGTCTTGGGAAGATGGGAGACGTTGCCCGGGAAGGAAGAACGGTTTTATTTGTTAGTCATAATATGGGAGCAGTTGCTAAACTGGTAAACACTTGTATATATCTTGAAAAGGGGAAAATTCGAAATATTGGTCCTACTTCAGAGATCATAAATCAATATTTATGTTCAAATTATCCTTTTAAACCCCAAACCAGATTCGAAGATGATCCAAAAAAAGATACACAAATTCAAGAAATTATTATTAGAAACATAACAGGAGAGAAGTCTTCATACTTAAATCCGATAGAACCATTTCTTATAGAGGCCCATTTTATTGTTAGACGCCCTATTCGCCAGATGCATATCGCAATTATGATAGAAACTACTGATGGAATCCCGATTTCTCACTCAGATTCATCAGAGGATACACAAATTCCGATTACGTGGAAAATCGGATCACATTCAATTCAGGTATGTTTTCCCGGAGGTATCTTAAATTTTGGCCAATATATTTTAAGAGTTGGAATAGGGAGACATATTGGAACCGCATTTGATCCCCATCGTGATGGATTAAGATTTGAAATCTCAGAAGGGGGAAAAGAAAAGGAATTAGGAGTTGGATTAAAGAAAAAGCCAGGAATTTTATTAATAAAACCAAAATATTATGTTCTATCAAATACTTAATATTAATATTGTGAACATATTTTTGATAGACTAGACATTTTGTATATATTTACAATTGAAAAATTAATTAGTATAAAAAAGTTCAAACTAGTTAACGCTGTATATTTAAAAAGCGTTTTTTAGGGCATTAATAAAACATGACTCGAATTTTAGGAATTATTCCAGCCCGGGGAGGATCAAAAGGTATCCCCCAAAAAAATATTCGGATAGTAAATGGTAAACCCCTTATTGCTTGGACAATCGAATCCGCTTTAAATTGTCATAATATTGAAAGAGTAATTGTCAGTACTGATGATAAGGAAATCGCGAAAATCACATCAGAATATGGGGGGGATGTCCCTTTTATTAGACCAGAAAAGTTAGCAAAAGATGATACTCCGGATTTTCCTGTATTTCATCATGCTTTATCCTGGCTGGCAACGAATGAAGGGTATTTCCCGGAAATAATAGTATGGCTACGTCCTACTGCACCCCTTCGATCAGTGGAAGATATTTCCGGAGCAATTTCATTATTACTTGAAACCAAAGCTGACTGGGTTCGAACAGTATGTGCTGTTGAACACCATCCCTATTGGATGAAACAACTAAATGGAGATAAGTTAAGCCCATTTATTATGGGATCAGACGAGAACAAATATTCTAGGCGTCAATTGCTCCCCCCGGTATATCGATTAAACGGGGCTGTTGATGTGACATGGCGGAATACAATAATGGAAAAAGGAATAATATATAGCGGTGATGTGCGAGGTTATGTTATGCCACAGGAGCGGAGTATTGATATTGATAGTGAATTCGAATTATTATATATAGAACTCTTAATGAGGACGCTAAAATTATGATTCATCCAGTATTAATTCAAGACAGGTTGATAGGCCCCGGATATCCTTGTTTTATCATAGCAGAAGCAGGAGTAAATCATAATGGAAATATGGATATTGCGCACCAACTTATTGACGCTGCAGTGAAAATTAGGGCAGATGCAATTAAATTC
Source organism: uncultured Methanospirillum sp. (assembly GCF_963668475.1). GTDB lineage: Archaea > Halobacteriota > Methanomicrobia > Methanomicrobiales > Methanospirillaceae > Methanospirillum. The sequence continues at coordinate 2,970,324 of NZ_OY764544.1, read as the reverse complement.
CAAAGTTTTGTTACGAACGAATTGATTACTAATAATACTCCAAAAGCAAAGTATCAGGTTAATACAACTGGGAGAGACGATGGCCAATATGGTATGTTAAAATTACTAGAACTTACTCCCAAGCAACAAGAGGAATTAAGAGACCATTGTAATAAAGCAGGCATAATCTATCTTTGTACTCCATATGAACGCACCTCTGTTAACTTACTTGATCGACTAAATATCGTTGCATATAAAGTCGCTTCTACTGATACCACCAATATTCCTCTTCTACGATATATTGCATCAAAAAACCGACCTGTTCTTCTCTCTACGGGAATGTCATCCTTATGTGAAGTAGAACAAGCAGTCAATACATTAAAAGAGGGAGGGCTTGATAATAAAATTATTCTATTACAATGTACATCTGAATATCCCTCACCTCTTCATGAAGTTAATCTCCGGGCGATTCAAACCATGGAACATGCATTTCATTGCCCAGTGGGTTTTTCAGATCACACCCCATCGATTGGTGCTAGCCCTTGGGCTGTAGTTCTTAGAGCTTGTGTTGTAGAAAAACACTTTACCCTAGATCGAAAAAGTCCAGGCCCCGACCACCAGGCATCTTTAGAACCCGAGGAATTTTCATCTTTGGTTCAAACAATTCGTGATGTTGAATTAGCTTTGGGTGATGGAATTAAGCAGCCAATGCCTAGTGAATTACCAAACAAAAAAGTTATGCAAAAAAGTTTAGTCATCACTCGAGATATTAAAAAAGGGGAAATCATAAAACTAGATGATTTAACTTGTAAACGACCCGCAACTGGTTTACCCCCTTTCTGGATTGATAAGATCATTGGAAAATTAACATCAAGAGATTTATATGAAGGGACAATTGTCGAATTATCCCATATAATTTGGTAAAATGAAAAAATGGAATATTATCCTCTTGAGATAAAGAAGATTAATTTCTCAAATGAGAAGCAATTATGTATTTTTTTTCATGATTTGATACAAAATCAGGATGATCTTTTTTTTCATCCTCATCCATTTACATCAGAGTATGCAAAAATTATCTCTCATTATTCTGGTGAAGATTTATATTATGTACTTACTGAAAAGAATTCAATCTTGGGATATGCCATGTTAAGGGGTTGGGATGAAGGATACGAGATTCCCAGTTTAGGTATTATTATCCATTATACTGTACGAAATCGAGGGTTTGGAAAACTATTCGTGACATTCTTACATCATGCAGCAAAAATGAAAGGGGCAACGAAAATCCGATTAAAAGTTCATCCCTCTAATAAAAAGGCTATTCAACTGTACCAAAACCTTGGATATATTTTTAACGATATGGAGAAGACAGAATTAATAGGTTTTTATGATTACAGAAAATAATCGTTTTGAAGTTGCAAATGAGGAGGTATTTCCAAAAAATTCTATATATGTCTCGACATCCTGTCTTCCAGGAGTTGATTCATTAACTGAAAGAATATCTCTTTTTCAAAAGAATGGATTTGATGCAATAGAGTTAGGAGCTGGAGTAAGAATGAATAAAAAGGATCACCAGTTTTTATTGAAAAATAAAAATAAGTTTTTATTACATAATTATTTCCCCCCCCCATTAAAACCGTTTGTGTTAAATTTGGCTTCGGAAAATGCGGACATTCAGAAAAAAAGTCTGAAATTGATTCGTACTGCATTAAAATTATCAAAGGATTTACAATCACCATTTTACACTATACATGCCGGATTTGTCAAAGATCCTACTGAATTTAGAGGGAATAATTATATATTCCCATCCTATGTATCAAATGAAGAAATACATTATGCTTCGATCAGATATGCAAAATTAATTTCCCAAATAGCAAAGGAATCTAAATTACTCAATATCGATCTTTATTTAGAGAATAATTGTTGTACGGTGGATTTGGTTAATAAATTACTACTTCAAACACAAAATGAATTTGCATCCCTATTTCAATCAAACCGAATAGACAATCTGGGAATCCTTTTGGATACTGGTCATCTTAATGTTACTGCCCAGACCTATGGTTTTGATCCTCGTGATTTTGTAAAGGATTTGCAGGGTCATATTAAAGTTATTCATTTACATGATAATGATGGAATTCTGGATTTACACAAGCCAATAAATTCTGACAGTTGGTTTTTCGATGTTATTCAAAAACCTGCAATTGCAGAATTACCAATTATTATTGAAGCAAAATTTAAAGATGTTTATGAGTTACAAAAGCATGTTCAATGGCTAAAAAGTGAATTAGGTAGGGAATAATTTAGGCGGCAGAATCCAATTCATAATAAAAGAATGTTGATTATACACATCGTTAAGGATGTTTGAAGTTTGGAGCAAACATATGATTGTTAATATTAAAGATAGAATAACAGAAATGAGTTTACCTGCAGATTGTTCAATACGTCAGGCACTGCAGGCAATCGATAAGGGAGCCCTAGGCATGGCATTACTAGTGGATCCTGATTCAAATATTTTCAAGGGTTTGATTACCGATGGGGACGTTCGTCGGGCATTAATACAGGGATTTGGGCTTGAATCCCAAGTAAAAGAAATTATCCGGCCAATTGCAAAAACTGCAACTGAAGGGATGAGTTTTGAACAAATATCAACAATGTTTACAGACCCGGTCAGGGTAGTTCCAGTTCTTGATAAGGCTGGAGTGGTAATAGATTTGGCTATCTTTGACCGAAGAATTAACCTACCTGTTGCAGAGCCTTGTTTTAACGAAAACGAATTGCTCTATGTTTCAGATTGTGTCATAACCGGTTGGGTTTCGTCTGCTGGGAAATATGTAACACGTTTTGAATCAATGTTTGCAGAATATTGTTCAACAAAATATGCGATAACAACCAGTAATGGAACTACGGCTCTTCATCTCGCATTATTGGCTCTTGGTATAGGGCCTGGAGATGAAGTAATTGTACCAAGCCTAACATTTATCTCAACTGCAAATGCCGTGACATACACTGGAGCGAAACCCATTTTTGTGGATAGTGAGGAGCAATCGTGGACAATTGATCCAACAGGCATTGAATCAGCCATAACATCTAAAACTAGGGCGATTATCCCAGTTCACATATATGGACATCCTGCAAATATGGGGAAAATTATGGATATTGCCCACAGGAAGCATCTATATGTAGTTGAAGATGCTGCAGAGGCTCATGGAGCATATTATAAAGATCAAATGGTTGGAGGGATTGGAGATATCGGCATTTTTAGTTTTTATGGTAACAAAATAATAACAACCGGTGAAGGGGGGATGATTACAACAAATGATCCCTCAATTGCTGAAAAAGTAAGGATTCTTCGTGATCACGGGATGACCGCCGAGAGAAGGTATTGGCATCCAGTGTTAGGTTATAATTACCGTTTGACAAATATTCAAGCTGCGTTAGGTGTTGCACAAATGGAAAAAATAGCCTCAATTCTGAAAAATAAAAAACAAATAGCAAAGAAGTATACAGAAATGTTGCAGGGAATTTCAGGATTAACGATACAGAATACGGCAACTTGGGCTGATCCAGTATACTGGCTCTTTTCTATTCAGATCGATCCGACTCTCTTTGGATATTCACGTGATGAATTGATTCAATATTTGAAAGTGAAGGGGATTGAGACACGACCCCTTTTCCCCCCTGTTCATACTCAACCAATTTATAATACAGGACAACATCTGACAATCGCAGAGAAACTTTCCACACAAGGGTTAAGTTTACCATCCTCTCCAAATTTAAAAGAAGATGATATAATTAGAATTACTCAGGAAATTCGGAAACTGAATAAAACATGATGATTACAGAAAATTTCTGTAATAATGAATCAAAATATTTGGCTCTGAATGTGGTAAAATGCTGAAAAAAATTGAAGTCTAAAAAAATAATGACCCGAATTTTACTAATTCAACCTCCTTTTCAACCAAATCATTTCTTTAAAAAGGGGTTTTTTTCTGCGGGAAAACAGGCACCGCTATTTCCTTTTGGGATCGGTTATATTGCATCATTTCTAAAAAAAAGGGGATATCAGGTTGAAGTATTAGATATCTATGCTAATCAGTTTACACAAGGGCAGGTTATTGAAAAAATAAATGAAATAGATTTTGATTTTGTTGGAATTAGTGCTCTTGTCACCCAATATGAATATGTAAAGTGGTTGTCAGTAACTATTAAAGAAAGAAAACAAGTCCCAATATTCGTGGGAAATGGGTTGGGGACACATAGTGATCGACTTGTTCTTGAAAAAATCCCGTCTGTTGATATCTGTGTAAGGGGGGAAGGTGAAATAACTGTATATGAAATAATTCAATCATGGCCTGATTTAACAAATATTAAAGGAATCACATATAGAGGAAACGGTGGGGAATTAAATATTAATACCGAAAGGGAGGTTTGTCAGGATATTGATAGATTACCCATCCCTGCGTATGAATTATTCAATATGGAATTATATATCAATACAAAAATTTATGATACTGGAATTTTTAATATTAGAAGTAAATATATTAATAAAAGAATTTTACCAATGCTAACATCACGAGGATGTCCATATAATTGCAATTTTTGCGGTAAAGTTTTGTCAGGTGTGCGATTACGAAATATCTCGAATATTGTTGATGAGATTCAATTCTTAAAAGAAAAATATTCCATTGACGGAATTCACTTCATTGATGAACTAGTAGTGAGTAATAAAAAACGGGCTACAGAAATTAGTAATGCATTAAAACCATTAAATATTTTCTGGGATTGTCAGGCCCGTGTAAACACTGTAGATCAAGAAACATTAGAAATAATGAAAAATTCCGGGTGTGTAGCCATTGGATTCGGTATAGAATCAGGAAGTCAGAAAATCCTGGATGCGATGAACAAAAAAATAACAGTAGAACAAATAAAATCAGCGATGCGGGCAGCAAAAAACGTCGATATTGATGTAAAGGTTCAATTAATTTTTGGTTATCCTGGAGAATCAATTGACACACTTAATGATACCCTCCTCCTTTTCAAAGAGATGAAAAATCCTGGTCGGACATTTTCTTTTATTTGTCCTTTACCTGGAACAAAATTGTATAAATCTGCAATTAGATCTGGCCTGATTGATGATGAAGAAGAGTTTATTTATAAAATTACGGATGGATTTGATAACAATGTGCCAATTATAAATTTTACTAATTTCGAATTTAATGAATTAATCCCATTAATGAAGAAATATGCTAATGATTTAGAAAATAATTATTTATTATATCTTTTACATGATCCAAGAGAATTGGTAAAACTTGTGAAGAAATTCGGAATAATACCGATTAAATACATACTTGTAAAGTTAATATATAAGGAATTCATAAAGAAAAGTAATTCCATATCTTAATAAAATGTGTTGAAAAACCCACTGTCCATTAAGATAATTTTAATTAGAATTCCAAAAAAAATATGTGTAAACCAAAAAATGAATAAAATACTATTTGTTCCTCATTATTCAGAATCACTAAAAGCCTTATTAAATATTGCAGAACATATAGATAGTAAATCAGTAAAGCCCTTTTTTCTATTATCAGAAAAAATATCAGACATAGATCATTGTATCGAACTACTTAATAAGACGAATTTTGAATATATTCATGAAAATAATATAATAACACACAAAAAAAAGAAGAGAACCTTACTCTTAAAACTCATATTCCAACCCAGTTATTATAAAAAATTTTTACTTGAACAAAATATTATTACCGTAGTGTGTGCAAATGACGGTGATATTTACTTAATGAAAGCTGCAAAAGCATTACAAATAAAAACAATCGGATTTCAGTGGGCACATACTGTACCTCGAAAATATATCGATCTCCTTCAGGAAAAAAAGGGACTATGTAATTCAAAAAGGCCAAAATATATTTCAAAATTTAAAATTAAGATATTATCATTATTTGGATATAAAATATCAGAATTTTTTACTGATGGTATGATGGACCTCTATTGTCTTATGGGACCATACTATAAACAATTATTTCAAGATCAAGGAACTCCTCTTGAAAAATTAATAGTTACCGGACATCCTGAACATGACCGCATATATGCATTTAATAAATTTCGTAATGAAGAGAAGGAAAAAGAAACAAAACAGCGATTTTTATTAAATCCAGATAAAAAAGTAATAGTTCTTGGAAGAGAAGCCATTCGGTATTTTGATATTATCCCTGAAAATGAGGATAAGGCCAATATCAGGGAAATCTTAAACATTTTAAAAGAATACAAATCCAATTATGAAATCATAGTCAAAGCACATCCCCGTGATGATGTTAATTATTATGATTTTTTATTTAATGAATTCCCATTTGTAAAGATATTTTATAGTAAAATTGATTATTATTTACTTCTTTCAATTTCTGATTTATACATCTCCCAGATATCCAGTACCATGTATTGGGCAATAGGAATGAATATTCCCACCATTAGTTATGATTTCAACAACGTAGAATATTTTGGATTTATTAAAGAAAGAACTGGTTTATTACAAGTATCTTCACCAGAAGAAATGGAGCAATGTGTATATGCATTATTAAAAGAAACTAACAGTTGTTTAACCTCGAAAATAGAAGAAGCAAAAATTTTATACATGATATTGGATGGAAATTGTATAAAAAGAATATTAAATGTAATAGGTGTTCATTGAAGAATAATAGTGTGTTCAATGTTAATTTTTAAATTTTCAAATCTAATGACATAATATAACAATTCACCTTAATAATGCTGTGATTCTATGACAAATAACAAAAAAACCTATATTATCGCTGAGATTGGAATGAACCATGATGGTTCAATAGGACAAGCCAAAGCATTTATTGATGCTGCTGCTGAAATTGGTGTATCAGCAGTCAAATTTCAGACCCATATCGCTGATGCAGAAACATTATTTAATGCCCCCGGACCTGCATATTTTCAATCTGAATCACGTTACAATTATTTTAAGCGAACGGCGTTTTCTCTTGAAGAACATATTCAATTGAAAATACATGCCGAAAAGGCTGGAGTTGATTTTATTTCCTCTCCCTTTTCTTTGGAAGCTGTAGATCTTCTTGAGCAAGTCGGTGTAAAAAAGTATAAAGTTCCATCAGGGGAGATTACAAATATTCCCTTACTGGAAAAAATTGCCAAAACCGGGAAACAAATTTTATTATCTTCAGGTATGAGTAACTTCCTTGAACTAGATGAGGCTTATCAGATAATCAAAGATTATCACTCAGATATTGTAGTTATGCAATGCAGTTCACAATATCCCTGTCCCTATGAAGAAGCAGGACTGAATATTATCCAGGAAATAAAGGAAAGATATCGTCTTCCGATAGGTTTTTCTGATCATACTACCGGTATCGCAGCTTCACTGGCAGCAGTTGTTTTGGGTGCAACAGTCGTTGAAAAACATTTTACAATCAGTAATAAGTTGTATGGCCCAGATTCGAAGAATTCATTAGAACCGGATGATTTTAGGCGAATGATAGAAGGAATTCGTCAAATTGAAATCATGATGAATAATCCAGTTGATAAGAATGATTTATCAAAATATCATAATATGAAGTATGTTTTCCAGAAAAGTATTGTGTCATGCATGAATATTCAGGCTGGGACAATAATAACTCCGGAAATAATTGCTTTAAAAAAACCAGGAGGAGGATTAAGTCCCCGATATTATTCAAAGATTATGGGTAAAAAAACCAATAAGGATATACTGAAAGATTCGACTTTTGACTATAACGATATTGATTGGGAATAATTATGGCAGGTAAACGAAAGATCTGTGTTGTTATATTAAGTAGAGCAAATTATGGAAGCATAAAATCGGTAATGGAGGCTATTAAAAATCATCAAAACCTTGAACTGCAATTAGTTGTGGGAGGATCAACCCTTATTCCAAGATATGGAGAAGCTATTCAGGTTATTCAAAAAGATGGGTTTAATCCTGATGAACTTATATATATGATAGTTGAAGGGGAGAACCCTATTACGATGGCCAAATCAACTGGCCTTGCAATCATTGAATTATCAACCTGTTTTCAAAAATTACAACCAGATGTTATCCTAACCGTCGGGGATCGATATGAGACCATGGCAACTGCAATATCTGCTTCCTATATGAATATTCCCCTTGCACAGACAATGGGTGGGGAGGTATCAGGAACTATTGATGAATCTATTCGTCATGCAGTAACAAAATTGGCGAATATCCACTTTCCTGCAAATAATAACTCTGCTCAAAGGATAATAAAAATGGGTGAAGATCCTGACACCGTTCATTGTGTTGGATGTCCGAGAATTGATTTGGTTGCAAAAACATTAAATCAAAACCCTAACATCGATAACAATATCTTTGAAGATTTTAAGGGAGTCGGAGGAAAAATCGATTTAAAAAAACCTTTCCTGCTTGTTTCACAACATCCAGTTACTACTGAGTACATGGACGCAAGAAAGCAGATTGAAGAAACACTCTTTGCCCTCCAAGAATTAAAAATGCCAACCATATTACTCTGGCCAAATATTGATGCTGGATCTGATCTCATCTCAAAAGGTATCCGAACATTTCGAGAAAATAACGATTGCTCAGAGTACCTACATGTTTTTACTAATTTACCCCCAGAAATATACACCAGATTGATGAATAATTGTGCTTGTATTATTGGAAATTCAAGTAGTGCAATTCGTGAAGGTGCATTTATAGGTGTACCTGGGGTAAATATCGGAACCCGACAAAACTCCCGCGACAGGGCAAAAAATATTATTGATGTAGGATATAATCGAAATGAAATCATATCCGCAATAAAAAATCAAATTAGTAATGGAAAATATCCATCAGATAACTTGTATGGAAACGGAGATGCAGGAGTTCAAATCGCCCATATATTATCAGATTGTAATTTATCAGTACAGAAAAGGATTATGTATTGACTAATTATGCCAAATAAGAAGATACTTGGGGTTATCACTGCCCGCGGAGGTTCAAAGCGAATCCCCAGGAAAAATATCATAGAATTATGTGGAAAACCACTCATTTATTATACGATAAAAGCAGCAAAGGAGAGTAAATTACTGCATAAATGTATTGTTTCAAGCGATGATGACGAGATTATAGAAATTTCAAAAAAATACGGTGCTGATGTCCCATTTAAACGACCAGATTATCTATCAACAGATTATACAAAATCCGTAGATGTTCTCATTCATGCAGTACAATACATGGAAGAATTTGAACACTTTTTCCCGGATATTATTGTAATTCTTGAACCCACTTCTCCGTTGCGTACTGCATTGGATATTGATTTAGCATTACAAATACATCTAGACTCTGACGCTGATTCAGTCGTTTCTATTATAAAAACTGATCATTGGCATCCCATCAGGGCGAAAAAGATTCAAGGGAAAAGACTGGTGGATTATTGTATTGAAGAGAATGAAGGTGTTAGAAGGCAAGATCTTCCACCAGCATATTTTAGAAATGGAGCTTTTTATTCAGTGAATCGTGATATATTGATAAGCCAACACCAAATCTATGGAAATCTCATTAGTTATTATATTATGCCAGATACAAGATCAATCGATATTAATACTGAAATAGATCTCCAACTAGCAGAATTATTAATGAAACCTCAATTACTAACTAAATAATAGTTATTCTTAAAATTACTTCTTGTAGTTCATAATCGACTTCTTATTCTTGAAAAACACGTGAACAATTTTGTCAGTTCCGGGATTGTTTGGAGGATATTTTTCACAGTATATATAATAATTGTTTTTGAAGGTAATTTTCCATGGTAGATACGATATTCAAATAGTATGAATTCGATCATTTGTCGCCTTTTTGAAAAACTGGGAAGATTCAAACTTGGTGTACACCGTTCAGGTCCCACTTTTTTAGAAACAGAATCAGAGAGTAATCCTTTCTCTTTAGAAAGACTGTAGAGATCGGTACCTGGATATGGATAGTATAAATATTTACTCACTTGGTTTGGTGAACATTGACGAATGCAGTCTATTGTCTGATAATAATGAAATATCGTCTCTTCCGGTAGTCCAATTATTATGAAAAATAAGACATTAATATTAAATTCTTTTGATAATTTACAAAATAATTCAATATCTTCATTTGAATAGTTTGGGCGCCTTAAAACAGAGTTTCTGATGTAATACGACCCAGATTCAACACCGATATTTACGGAATCAACATTTGCATGACTTAACAGTATAAAAAAATCAGAGTTCAGTATTTTTTTGTTTAATGATAGATTAGTTCTAAATTTAATAGGGATTTGTCGATTTTTATTAAAATTTTCAAGCAGTCCTAATAATTCATAACAAAATGAAAGATTCATACTTAGTGTCTCAGATTCAAGCCAGATGCTATTGATGTGAGGATAATTACGTATAATATCTTTTATTTCCCCCAGAATATTCATAGGAGAGCGAAATCTTACATATCTCCCTTTAGATTTTTTTGCTAGAATATGATTCGAACAGTAAGAACATTTATTAGGGCAGCCACGACTTATTAAAATTGATTGTTCTGGATTATTTGGATCAAATATCCAGTTATTCCACAAATTTCTATCAATAAATGGTAATTCATCAAGATCCTGGATAAAAAGACCTTGTTCATTTTTTTCAATGGTACCATCTGGTTGCTTAATCCACAAATTTTCAATCCCAGAAATATTATTTGAATTAAGTTCAATTTGACGTGATAATTCACATACTGCCACTTCTCCTTCACCAATGCAAATCGCATCAAAAAAAGGCATGGATATTGTTTCTTCCGGATTTAATGTAGCATGTACTCCTCCAAGTAAAATAAAAATATCCGGGTAGTTTTTTTTTATTTCTTTTGCGATATTAGAAATTAACGAGATTTGAGATGCTACGGCAGATAAACAAAATAACTGTGGATGATATGTTTCAATAAACTCAGTTAATGTCCGGGAAATATTTGTTTGAGGTGTAAATACCAGAATATATGGGTGATAACCTGATGTTTTAAGAGAGGATGCAACATAAGATATCCCAAAAGGAATCATATTTATCGAAATTGGTTTCTTATGAAATTCTGGAGTATATATTGAATAAATACAGCCTATATTCATGATAATTATCTCACATTAATAGATTTTAAGTTGTTTTTTGGTCTTTCCTTTTTTCAAATCAGACCTTTTTTTTAGATTTAATATATTTGTTTCTTCTATCGATGTTACAATTCTCTGTGCTGTTTTTCCATCGATTTTGTAACATTGTTCTTCAACTATTCTATTTCTCTCTTGTTGATGGCGTTTTGGGTTTTCCAGATATTTTTTGATCGTTATAATCAATTCCTGTTCTGAAAAAACCAGTGTTGTACCACCTGTTTTTAAAATATTTCTAAAATGAGTTGAATGATACCATTTTTCTGCAGAATTCCAAGAAGAATCTGGCAACTCACTATTGTATCCGATATTTATAACTGGTGTATCAAAAACAGCAGCATCTATCGTAGTTGTTGAAGCAAGGTTAATTATGATATCACTATGATAGAGTAAGTTAACAAAATTTTCCACGCCTTTAATATCGTGTATATCGGAATACGTTGCAGCAAATAAACTATCTGGTATATCAATGTATATGTCGTTTTTATTTTTCAAAATAATTTTATAATATTCAGTCCTTTCAGTAGGATGCAATCGTATAATTAATAAGCAATTTCCGAATGTACCTTGATGTACTAGATTATAAAGATTAAAGATAAATTTTTCTTCATCAGGAAATACATGCTTTGCAACACATGTATAGGTGATTAAATTATCGTATTCTTTGAGGTTATTTTTTTTGAAAAAACAGTGACGTGTACTAATTTGAATATTTTTTTTATAAAAATCGTATTGTGGTATTCCTACAACCTTTATCAGATCAGAATCAATGCCATGGAATTCAATTGCCTGATCCCGCATAATATAATTCCATACCAGAAGTAAATCAGGAGAAAAGAGAATTGAACCTCTACTGGGTAGGTTATCCCAACTATGCACAAGAGCAATTAAAGGAATCCCCATATTATTTGCAGAATTTGATAAGATAATATCCTCTTGAACATCAATTGTTGGGATAAAAACTACTTCAATATCATTTGATAGGAGGAGAAAGGTATAATTACTTTCTAAATAAAAAAAAAGGATTCCTTTCCTCAATTTTGAATTTTCAATTACTCTCTTCCAGAATTTGACAACAAGTGAGTATAATATATAGGTAATTTTCGAATCTTCTTTGAGTTTAAGGATGTATTTTTCAATTGTTTTTGGTTTATGAATGATCCAAAAATAGAAATAATCAATTTTTTTAAAGATTGATCTGAAATACCCCTTTATTTTATTAACAGGTGGGTAAATAAAAATTATGGACTCTGGAGCCAGTGATTGGCAAAAATCTCTATCGTTTAAAGTAGTAATAAGAAAAACATCATATTTTTTATTTAATTCACAATAAACACCAGATAATAAAAGATTTCGAAGGGACATTCCTATCGGAAGAGATAACAACATTTTTTGTTTCATATTCTCTCCAAATAAAAATCCAATCCAATAATAATATTTGAAAGATATGATGCAAAAAAGGCTAGCATTTTTTGCCATATTGGGCTATAAATAGTGTAAACTCGAAATAACTCAAAGTTTGGAGCAAAAGGCCGAATAACATATCCCATTTTAAGAATTTTAAAACGAGCAAACGAATAATAATCGCGATTTTTGCAGAGAATACATGAGGGATCAAAAAAATCGAATGAATATTCATTAAAATGCTTGATATGAGTAGGGTCAGTGATGGCCTCCCAACTATTCCAATATGGTACTGCAATAAAGATTTTACCATGCAGTTTAGTAATCCGGTAAATTTCCTCCAGAGTTTGTATTGTATTTGGAAGATGTTCAAGAACATCCTTCATATATATTTCATCAAATTGATTGTCTACAAAAGGCCATGGAAAAACCTCCAAATCATGAACTATATCAACCCCGGGAAGATTTTTTCCATCTAAATTAATCCACCCGTCTTTTATGTCAGTTCCACAGCCAATATTAAGTTTTTCAATATTATTCATTTTTTGTATTCATAGTAACTTCATAATGTTTCCTGCAAATCATGAGGATAATTATTTTTAATTGAATATCGGAAGTAGATGTCATTAATATATCGATATGATGCATTATTTATGAATCATGTATCTCATATTCAGAAATTAGTCACATTACCATTTCATTGTTATTCTCAATGATAATAAGTCACCGTTCATATCCCTTGGTAATTAATTCCATAATTATTTCGGAATTTTTTTCCCAATCAAAATTCTCATTAACAAAATCATGAGCATTTTTACTTAATTGAGTATATAACTCTTCATCAGTTAGAATTTTTAAAATATATGAAGCAACCTCTTTCTCTGGAGTTTGATGATTTGGATCTATAAGATACCCCGTAAAACCGTGTTTCACAGCAGTTGGAACTCCTCCCGAATTTCCACCTACAACAGGAATCCCTAAGTACTGTGCTTCAATATATGAAATTCCAAATCCTTCAACACCTAATGGAGAAAAAGTTGTTTTACTTACCATTGTATATACATCAGAAATCCAATAATATTTTACTAATTCTTCATCGTTATCAACATAATCTATCCATATTATAATATCATCCAACCCCAGATTTTTTGCCATTGATAATAAATTTTTCTTTTCAGGACCTTTACCAATAATAATATGGATAAAATCCAGTCCCTTATTCTTTAAAAGTTTATCAGCTTTTATGCAGATATCAATACCCTTTCGAGGAATCAAATCACAGATACTTAAGATAATTTTTTTATTTGGAATTCCCATTTCTTTTTTAAGGGCTAATTTATCTGAATTAAAAATGTCTAAAAATTTTTCTTTTTTTATCCCGTTATAAAAAAGATGTATTTTTGTGTATTCATGAATTGGCAGTAAAGGCTGGACTAACATATTTGTAAAATCACTTACTGGAAAAACATAATCCATTTTTTTTAATATTAGCCTTTTTCCAAACCGGATAATGGGATTTTCCCATAAGGCCATTGCATCAACACCATGAACAATAACACCTTTATGAATATTTGATGGAAAAATACTCATTAGAAACAGATGATTAATATTTAAAAAATTATATAGGATAAAATCTACTTTTTCACTATTGCATGATGAAATTATTGACCGAATTAATTTAATTTTTTTTGCAAAACATTTTTGTGAACTAATAGGAGGAATTCTATATACTTTAATCCCTTCAAAAAGATCGAGGGTAATTCGATTATAATAAGTGGGATCTGCTGATAAATCAAAAACAATAATCTCAACTTTTTGGTTTAAAGATTGAACTAATTCATGAGTAAAAATGTATTTAACACGATAATAATTATCAGGATAACCAAACGAAACTAGACCGATTTTCATACAATATTTATTTTAAAATCCCCGATTCACGGTAATAATCAGACTATCTAAATATTATGAAGTTCATTTCATATTACTCTTACAGGACGATTTAGAAATCTCTTTAAGACGCCCACCTTTTTTTTATAAAATGAAAAGGGAACTTTTAAAGCATTATACCTAAAATTTGAATACTCAACACCAAAATAGAATCTTAATTCAGGATTGAAACCTGAAATAAATTTTGATAATTGGGGAGTGTTTCCTGCCATGAGATTAATTTCATGAAAACCTTTATCAAACAAATCCTGAAAAATGGATGATAATAAAAACGAGGTTGCCCCAGTATCTTTAAAACGAGGATCGAGTACAGCTGACCATCGATATGCTCTAATATTATCCCAGATGATAATTTCTGCCGCAACTAATTCCCCGCTAGAAGTCCGAGCAGTCCACATTTCACCAAAATTATTTAAAATAATCATTTCAATCATCTGTAAGAGGAATTTTTTTGAAATTGGGGGTATTAGATGTTGTTTTTCAAACGTTCTGATAAATAACTGATAATAACTTTCAGGATTATATTCTTTATTTACAGAAATATCCATTTTTTTCGCTTTATTCACAGTGTTTCTAACCTTTTTTGAAATACGCTCGTTGATATTTTTATCTAAATAAAAAGTATAGGAATAATAAATTGAGGATTTCCACTTATTCCAGATAAACGGCCGAATATCCACAATACCAGGAGAATTTATTAAATTAATATAATCATAGTTCTTTATCAGGGAATCATTTATTTTCGAAATGATACTATAATAGACCCGTTCTTTTTCTCGCACTTTTGTACTATCTGACGGAGCAAAAATAAATCCCCCATATGGGGTCATTGGTCCTGATGAAACAAAACTGGTCATTATTTTTTTATCTGCAAACCCAGAACACCCCCCAATAAGGGAACCCTCTCTAAAAAATCCGTAAACATGTTCTTTTTTCCCAGACAACTCTGCATATCTTTCAATCCATTGACCAAGATGAAAACAACTACCTTCAGGTGATTGTCTGACCAGATCGTCCCAAAGATGGTATTCTTCAGGAGACAAAATTCGGACCCCATTATCGAAACCCATTCTTCACCCACTTTACTATCTCATCAGCCCTCGCCATCCATGCCTTATTTTCTTCACAATATCCAAGTACTTTCTCAAATAGTATTCGTTCTTTACTTTCCTTTAATAACCCAGTATTATGCCAGTTCACAACAAACACCCCCCCACAGGAGTGAACTGCATCAATCATCTCTCGTATCAACTTAAATGCCTCATCAATATTAAGACGCATATAGTGTTGGAATAAACTCATTTCCATGACATGCAACGGAATCTCAATAATATCAATAGATTCTAGAGTTTTCAGGTTAATAGGGTTGAATGGGTGGCACATTCCATTTCTAAATCCGATACAATCCGTATACCCAAGTGTTGAGTCATATTCAAACCCTGCTTTTGATAAAATATTCCATGAATGTGGTACGGAAAATTTTAGATAATGGCTCCTATATCCGGTAACCCTCTTTCCAAGTATTCTTTCAAGCCGTTTCTTTTCTCGCTGCACCAACTCGAAATTATCAGAAGTACCAAACCCCCCATGTAATCCAATCTCTCCCCCTGCATCAGTAATTAATTTAATAGCTTCTGATACATCAGTAAGCCGATATCTGAATTCAGGTTCTCCAGGCTCTAATGCCTGAAAAAACCAGGTCGATCTCACACCATATTCTTTTTCAAGTAAAAGAATCTCCTCAAAATTATAAACCGGATTCTTTGGATTTGGAAGCGATAACAACTCACAAAAAAAACAGGATAAGTCTTTTCTCAATAGGAATTCCAAACTATCCATCATTTTTTGTCCGATTGGTTTAAAGATCATATCTATGTCATGAGTAACACATAAAGCAAACTCATTATTTTGCGGATATATTGGAGTTATATGGCCTATCTGATAAAGATATTCAGATACCGATGGATGAAAGATTTCACGTTGTCGGCTTGCCCAATATGGAATTCGACCATACATATCGTTAATTGGATTTTCATATTCCTCTTGAAGAAGGAACCTGTCAAGTAGATCTGGACAAGATTTAAGGACATCAACTATCTGAAAAAGTAAGACCATGATTTTATTTACACATAAATATAATTAATTTTTTCATAAATAAATTCTAGTGCCCCTCGTCATTTAAATTTGAGAGTAATTCCCCTTGGAAGTGATATTGAAAATTAAGAGACGACAAGCACTAGGTTACATCGGAAATCTGTTCCAAAAAATTTTTTAACGGTTTTTTCTTTTCATAAACCAAAAAAAAGAGATCGAATTTAATACCATGTCCCTTTATTCTCTTCCTGCATGTCAAAAAGCATTGCAAATAATATAAACTGGACACCAAGGGCAAATAATATAACCGAGACCACAGCCGGAACAAATATCTCATTTTTTAATAGAAATTTGAAATACATTGCATAGATACCAAATAGGAAACCTAAAAAACTGAAGAAAAACCCAAAGAGATAAAAAAAAACCAGTGGGTGAAAACTGAGCAATACATATTTTGTTTTAAGTCTCCAAAAGAAGGCATTGAATAGCAGCCATGACAAGCGGACAATGTAAGAAGAATACTTTATCTTCGACCTTTCAATCCCATATCTTGCTGGATGAGGAACATTTCGGACCCGAAAACCAAATGTATTCAGCCACACCAGTAGATCATTACAATATCCATACCGTGGATAGATTGCATCCAGAGAAATTGTCTCAAGAGCCCGACGGGAAATTGCCGTATACCCATTCTGGGGATCCATAAGTTGCCAGTATCCAGATGCAATCTTCGTGAGCAGAGTTAATACTGAATTCCCCACAAATCTCCATTTTGACATTCCCTGGCGAAATTTCTCATTTATAAGCCGGTTTCCAACAGAATAATCAACCTCACCTTTAACAACCGGATCAAGAAGTTCTGGAAGAAAAGTAGGATCCATTTGGTTATCCCCTGCCATCACAGTCACTATATCCATCCCGTCTTCAAGTGCCTGTTTATACCCGGAGACTATTGCTCCCCCGACCCCTTTATTGTGAGAATGATGAATAGGTATTATTTTAGAGTTCTTCTTAGCACATGCATCTATCAATATTCCGGTTCTATCAGGAGATGCATCATCTACTGCATAAACCCGATCCACAAAATCAGGGATTGAAAATAATGTTCGCTCAATAAGCACTTCTTCTTTATATGCCGGAACAACAACGGCGATTTTTTTATCTTGATACATCCCCAGTTCATCCCACCAATATTGTACTGTTTAATCTAACATAAAATATCAATCATAATTTGTCCAAAAAATGTTTAAATTATAGACTAAGATTTTTTTTCTATTTCCGGGTAAGATACAGAAGGAAAATTCAATCAAATAGTAGATTAATATCTTGAAACAAACGATAATAGCAGAATAATTTTTTCTTCAACGTAACCATATTATTTTTTGGGCAAATACTATGCAGAATTATGGAACCAATAATCTTGGAAAAAATATCACTGTCTTCAATCCAGTCTTTCTGGGCTTTCCTGCCAGGTATCACCTGGGATTAGATTTATTTACCGGATGTACAATCGGCGATAATGCTGTAATCCGCCCGGGAACAACCATATATGCAGATGTAACTATTGGTGAATCGTTTTCATCCGGCCATAATGTGATGATCCGGGAAAAGACAATTATCGGAAATCAGGTTTCAATCGGAACCGGATCAATCATTGAAGGAAATACAACCATCGGAGATAGGGTAAACCTCCAGAGCCTGGTATATATTCCAACCAATACCACCATCGAAGACGATGTTTTTATCGGTCCGAACACAGTTCTGACCAATGACCGATACCCTCCCAGAAATAATGTCCAGATGGAAGGACCGGTTATTCAGGAACGGGCACGAATCGGTGCAAATGTTACCATCCTACCCGGAGTTATTATTGGAGCAGGATCCTTGGTGGCAGCAGGATCAGTAGTGACCAAAGATGTCCCTGCGGGTATGCTTGCAGTCGGATCCCCAGCACGTCACAAACCTCTTCCGATAGGAGCAGGACGATGATTCCGATTGCCAAACCTTCTGTCGGGGAAGATGAAGCAATCGCAGCAGCAGAGATAATCAAGTCAGGAATGCTTGCCAGCGGGCAGGAAGTAACCCAATTTGAGCACGAATTTTTAAGATTCATTGGCTCAAATCATTCTATCGCAACTAGTTCTGGAACAGCCGCCCTTCATGCAGCGCTTCTGGCAGCCGGAATATCAGCCGGCGATGAAGTGATCATCCCAGCGTTCACCTTTATTGCAACAGCGACATCGGTCAGTATGTGTAGTGCAACACCTGTTATCGCAGATGTTGATGATACTTTTTACTGCCTTGATCCTGAATCAGTCCTGGAACAGATAAACCCAAAAACACGTGCAATAATTCCGGTTCACCTTTTTGGTCAGCCGTGTGATCTGAACCCGCTCTGTCAGATCTGTGATGAGGACAACCTGATACTTATTGAAGACTGTGCCCAAGCACATGGTGCAAAGTATCATGGCAGTTCTGTCGGAACCTTTGGAAAATCGGGATGCTTTTCATTCTACCCTACCAAGAATATGACCACCGGAGAAGGGGGGATGATCACAACAGATGATGATTCCTATGCACAGCGCGTCAGGCAGGTGATCAATCACGGGCAGGAATCCAAGTACAGCCATACCATGATTGGATATAATTACCGGCTAACCAACATCGGTGCTGCGATTGGAAGAGTTCAGTTAAAAAAACTGCCTGAACTCAACAGGATAAGACAGGAGAATGCAGCATTCTACCAGAAGCATATCACCCGGGAAGGTATTATCTGCCCGACAATAAGACCGGGATGTGAACATGTCTTTCATCAGTATGCCATCCGCGTACTTCCTGAGTGCGACCTCTCCCGGGATCACCTGATCCAAGCACTTTCAAGGGCAGGGATTGGTACAGCAATCCATTACCCGACACCAGTACATAAGCAACCGGTTTATCTTGGGAAGATCAGAGGAAGTGAAGCCCCGGTTTCTACCCGGCTTTCAAGTGAGATTCTTAGCATTCCAGTCTGGCCAGGACTTACAACTAAAGAGTTATCATACATATGCCAGACAATTAACGAGGCTGCCTGAATGGATGTAGGTGTTATCGGAACCGGACAGATGGGGAAAAACCACGTCAGGGTGTACTCGGAGCTCAAAGAAGTCGGGGATGTATATATATATGACATGCAGAAAGATGCAGCACAACAGGTATCCAAAGAGTATGGTGCATTTGCTGTATCAGATCTCAGGGAACTTATCAATGAGGTAGATGCAGTAAGTGTCTGTGTTCCAACCCCGTATCATTTCAGCACGGTTTGGGAACTCCTTAAAAAGGATACCCATATTCTCATCGAAAAACCGATCTGTCAGAGATCAGAAGAGGCCAAAAAACTTATTGAACTCATTTCAAGGGATATAATCATTGGAGTCGGCCACATAGAGAGGTTTAATCCAATCGTTGCAGAAATCAGAAATATGATAAAAGAACCCCTTTTCGTTGAGTTAAAACGTCATAATCCAACATCAACCCGATTATCAGGAACAAGCAATGTTGTTGAAGATCTCATGATACATGATATTGATATCATTCTTCATTCTCTATTTTCAGGAACACCTTCGATCCATGCAATGGGTACTGAAGATGTTGCTTCAGTTCAGATGAGATATGACGAGTCTATAGTTCAGGTTTCTGCAAGTCGGAAATCTTCAAAAAAGATACGGATGATCCATATCGAAGAAGAAGATTTGACCATAGAAGGGGACTTTATGACACAGGAGGTGTATGTATATCGCAAGCCCGGGAAATATAATGTCGAAAATGAACGATACGTGCAGGAAAATATTGTTGAAAAGGTTCAGGTCGCTAAAAAAGAACCTCTCAGGGCAGAACTACAGACATTCCTCTCCTGTGTAAAAACAAATGTTCCTTTTCCGGTCACTCCGATACAGGCACTTGAGAATATTGAAATGTGTGAGATCATCACAAACCAGATGCAACCATGAACGAATACCTTCAGAAAGTTATTGCACAGCGTGGTCCGATTCGAACCATTGGAGTCATCGGGATGGGGTATGTCGGGATCCCGGCAGCTCTGCTCTTTGCAAACGTCCCTTCAGTGAAGATGGTATATGGTCTGCAACGAAACTCTTTAAGTTCAGGGTATAAAATATCCATGCTAAATGCCGGAGAACTTCCCCTGAAGGGAGAAGAGCCGAATCTTCCCGGGCTGCTCAAAGAAGTAATTGCTGCAAAAAAATTCAGATGCACTGATGATTTTTCCCTTATCCGTTCATGTGATGCAGTAACCATAGCAATTCAGACACCATTTCTTAACCCGCAGGATTTAATTCCTGATTTTTCAGCACTTGAAGAAGGTATCAGACGGGCTGGGCGCTACCTGACCAAAGGGATACTGGTTGTGCTTGAGTCTACGATCACTCCGGGAACCACAATTGGTATTGTACAAAAAATTCTGGAAGAAGAGTCAGGATTAGTAGCAGGAGAAGATTTTGCACTCGCTCATGCTCCGGAACGGGTGATGGTTGGAAGATTAATCAAGAATATTCAGGAACATGATCGGATCGTCGGGGGAATCGATGAGACCAGTACCAGGCGGGCTTGTGAACTCTATTCCATGGTGCTAATAAAAGGGAGGGTTATCCAGATGACCGCTACTGCTGCAGAGGTCACCAAAACAGCCGAGAATACACTGCGGGATATGCAGATTGCTGCTGCAAACCAGTTGGCACTCTATTGCGAAGCAATGGGGGTGAACTTCTATGATGTCAGAAACGGTATTGACTCACTCAAAGGAGACGGAATCACCCGGGCTATACTCTGGCCGGGAGCAGGAGTCGGCGGGCATTGCCTGACCAAGGATACATACCATCTGGAACGGGGAGTACAGACATCAGGGATAGAACCGCTGGATTTTCCATCAGGTACTGAGTCACTCTTTGTTACTGCCCGTAAAATCAACGACTTCATGCCTGATCATATGTTCCACCTGCTCAAAACAGGACTGGAACGGATTCATAAGGATATCAGAGGGAGTCGGGTTGCCCTATTAGGATGGGCATTTCTTGCCAATACCGATGATGCCAGAAATTCCCCATCAGAACTCTTCTACCAGCGATGTCTTGAGGCAGGTGCAGTTGTCAAGGTTCATGATCCCTGGGTGAAAGGGGCATCAATCTCATCGTCGCTTGAAGAAGTGCTGACCGGAGCTGATGCAGTGGTGATCTTTACCGGACATCGGGAATACCTGTCATTTAACCTTCAGGAGATCAGGAAGGTGATGGGAACAGGATGCCCGGTTATTGTTGATGGCCGGAATATTGTAGATCCTGACCAATACATTCATGCAGGATTTATTTACAAAGGAATTGGAAGAGGAGATAAAAATCAGCATCAGATTATCATGTGCCACGGCAATAAGTGAATACAGCCTTAATCAGGAAATATCGGGGTTATCTTTTCCGAACACATTTTTTCATAGAGGTTATACAACATGCCGTTTTCCATACTGATCCTGATACCTGTCAGGAACCGTTATCATTGAGGGCTGGGCATGAGCCCACTCTCTGGTCAGTTCATCAGGATTGGAATAGACATTTATCAAAAATGGATCGCCGCCATCCATGGGATCAAATGATATCTCCCCACCCAGATCTATGAAATCTCCTGAAATATTCAGCAGAGTGCAGACCCAGTCAATGCGGTTGTTGCTAGAGTCAATCCGTTTATATATCTTCCCTTGATTCTTCCCACAAAGAATGAGATGATCCCGGGCACGCGTGACACCTACATAAAACAGGCGCTTCCGTTCTGCTGCCTCTTTCTCTTTCTGAATCAGTGAAAGTCCTTTGTATACCGGTGTCTCCTCTATCTCGTACTCATGATCCGGGTTTGGTATCTTCACACCAACCAGGGGCGTCTGGTCGCCAGCCAGAATGGCACCTGCTCTGCCCTCTCTGGATAAACCCATGTCCGGGAGAACAACTACCGGAAATTCGAGTCCTTTTGCTGCATGTACAGTCATAATATTCACTGATGTCTGTGTAAGTGCGTCGTAGTGCAGCCTCCCCTTCACGCTCTTCTGCTGATATTGAAGAAGTAAGATCGGAAACAAGATCAGTGAGATCATACGTTCCTGATTCAGACCTATTGCGGACAATTCCTATCAACTTTTCAAGATTTGCGACCTGTTGCTCTCCCATTGGCAGAGCCCCATACACAGTAAGTATCCCTGATTCCACGAGAATCTTCTGTATCATCCGCGTGACAGGAATTCCGCCAGTGCAAGAGAGCCAGCATTCAAGCAGCAATAACAGTTTTTCGTGCAAACTCCTGAATAAGACGCAGATCTAGAGGAGCAGGGGAATATTGACCAAGCCAGAACAGATGGGTGAAGAGGTGTATAAGGCCGACTGATCTCTGTTCCAGTCGGGTTATTGCCCATTGGATGAGTGTATCCGAATTTACCCTGGATACATGCTTCAGTCTGTTATGATAGGCAGAAAAAATCGTTGCAATCTGGTCGCTTTTATGTGTCCGGAGGTTTCCCAAACTGTCAGGATAGGTCAGTTCATTCCTGATAATATATGAGAATAATCGCTGGAGATCGGTAAGAGTTCGCCCTGAAGGAGAGCGATCATTCACAAACAGGGACAGTTCTTTGTTATGCTCTCCGATAACTCTTGAAAGGAGAATTCGTGCATCAGAATCAGAAATATAGGTGATATTCTCTCCTGATTCTGAAAGCATGAAGAGGCAGAGATCCTTTGGAGTACAGATCCGGTCAGGATTGATGAGATATTGTTAGTTTACAAGTTGATCTCTCGCTTGTTGAACGAGGGTATCAGTCGGGAGGATGAGCCAACTAGTCTTGAGATTGTCAGACAGTGAAGTCGTGAATCTTCCAAGGAGTTCACGAAATCCTAATCCCGGTGCTGCATACAAAAGGGTAGCCTGCTTAGGTATATGTGTACATCATTGTAAGGAAAACAATATAGAATCTGGTTTTCATTATCCTTCTTAACAATCCTGGACCTAATATTCTCACATCCTCAAGAGAAATCGCTCTATACTTTGATATGAGATAACTACTGAGAATATGATTGGTTTAAACAGGTGAGATTCCATAATGATTTCAGATGACCTACTCTTTCAAATCTCTCTCGGAGAAGATAGCCATCGCCAGTTTAAACAGAATATCACAAACGTAGATTCACTTGCAGCAGAGATGGCGGCCTTTGCCAACGCTGAAGGGGGTACTATTTTTCTGGGCGTAGCTGATGATGGTTCAATCCCCGGACTCACCCCTGCCGATGTATCACGAATTAATCAGATTATCAGTAACGGTGCCTCTCAACACATCAAAAGCCCACTCACGGTGAAGACTGAAAATGTTTCAATCAATGATGAGCGGGTAGTCATCGTTCTTACCATACCCAAAGGACAGGATAAACCATATTTTGATCGAAATGGAGTGATATGGCTGAAGAACGGGGCAGATAAACGGAAAATCAACTCAAGGGAAGAACTCTGCCGCCTGTTCCAGAGTGTGGATCAGTTCCATGCTGATGAACTTCCCACAAAGGCTGGTCCGGATAAGCTCGACAAACTCCGATTCCGTGATTTTCTTGAGGCGACGTACGATATTCCCTTCCCTGATACACCAGGTGATCTCCTGATCCTGCTCCAGAACATGAATCTGGCAACTGAAACAGGAAATCTGAATCTTGCTGGTGTCCTCCTTTTTACTGAACGACCGGAGTGGATCAAACCACAGTTCATTGTCAAAGCAGTCCGGTATCCGGGAACCACGATTCATGTCAGCGAGTACATTGATACTGAAGACTTTTCAGGTCCGCTTTCGCGGATCTTTGATGATGCTCTGGCATTTATTATGCGGAACCTTCACAAGATTCAGGATGGAAGGAGTGTCAATGCTCCTGGAAAACCTGAGATCCCAAAGGTTGTTTTTGAGGAGCTCCTGGTCAACGCCCTGATGCACAGGGATTACCTGATAAGTGCACCGATACGAGTCTTCATCTTTGACAACAGGATAGAGATTATCAGTCCGGGAACACTGCCAAACAATCTTACGGTTACGAAGATCAGGAATGGTATCTCCAATATCAGAAATCCAATCCTTGTTTCGTTCATAGCCAAAGGTATTCTTCCCTATCGGGGACTCGGTTCTGGTATTAAGCGGGCTCTTGAATACTGGCCAGCCGTAGATTTTACTGATGACCGTGAAGGATGCCTGTTCACGGCAACGATCCACCGAAAAGAATTGGAAAATTAGGAGAAGATAATCACTTGTCATGAAAATGCCACGCATTTTCATATGTTGAGTCTGATGAGAATCATCATGCGGTTTTTACATGAAAAGGTGGATAATTTACTAGCCGATCAATGTTACCCAGTGGCAGTTAAGAAGTTAGAAGCCATTTCCACAACGGAATTACCGCAACGTTTTTTCCAGAAATTTCAAGTTCCTCTTCTTCATCAAGAGTCAGGATATACCCCTTCTGAACAGAAAATTTTTCCATCGCCTCAATGAGTCCCCTCGTCTCTTTATCTCTGGTTTTTGGATCTGTCAGAGTCATTGATACCTGTATTGCTTCCTGAATAGAATGGCCTTTTTTTATCAGAAAATCACATTCCCGTTGTCCGGAATAAAAATATATTTCTGGATTTGTACGTGCCAGATGGAGATAGGCCAGATTTTCTATTCGTTGTCCAAGATCTTCTGATAGATGAAATCCCGCAGCATGGATAAAACTCACTTCCCCCGCATACACTTTATACGATGCACGGGCCATGACTTTGAGTGAATAATTGAGTGGAGCGAGCCGGAAGAGAAGAAATGCCTGCTCCAAGTATTCAAGGTAATTCTTCACCGTACTGACACTCTTTACTCCGGCAATATCAGAGAGTGTTTTATATGATATCGTTCGAGCTGCGTTGGTGATGAGATACACAGTCATGTCCCTGAATTCTTTAATTTCACGTATGCCAAATCTCGCCACAATATCCCGATAAATAATATCGGTCAGGTACTGTTCTGATAGGCTGATGTCTTGTGACTTCACCACAGAGGGAAATCCTCCCTGATCAAGATACATTATGAGAAATCTCGAAATTTCTCCCTTCTGTGTGGAAGAAATGTGATTCAGATTTTTTAGTTCAATGCCATGGTATTTGAGGAACTCGCTGAAAGAAAACGGATGAATTTGTATTGTCCGATGTCGTCCAGTAAGATATGTTCCAAGTTCTGAACTAAGCACTGAAGCATTTGAGCCAGTCACGATGGTTTTTATCTGATATTGATATAGATTATTTAGCCACCGTTCCCACCCAGGGATATTTTGAATCTCGTCAAAGAGGAGTGTAACTGGTTCATCAGGTCCGAAAAGTTCCCCAATGAGCTCGTAGATGTGTTGAAAATTTTCTATTGACCAGTCAGAAAATCTAATGTCGTCAAAATTTATGAATAATTTAGAACCAGGTAACTGTTGCCCAATAAGGGCAAGCAGACTGCTTTTTCCACACCTACGAATTCCAGAAAGGACAATAATCTCTTCAGAATTTAAGATCTCATTAATATCAATATCCCGGGATATTAATCCTTCAGTTCGGGATAGAAAGATCTGTTGATCGATAAGAATCTGTCTTAAAGCAGATTTTATCATACTATAGTATAGATCAAATGGCTTATTTATTCGTTAGTACCGAATAGAGAATTCCCAAACTATTCACACCATTTTGGGTACATGTATATTCTCTATCTGCTTGTAATCAACCAAAAGTACGTCTTGGACGTATATGCGGTCTGGTACTCCCTGCCCTAAGAAAACCTGAATGCCTTGAACGTTCCATAGGTTGTAACAGACAGAGTCATGATCAAGGAGAAACTTCCGATAGGTATTCAATCATTTACCAAGATACGTACCGAAGGGTTTGCCTATGTGGATAAAACTCATTATATTTCGTCATTGACCAACCAGGGTTCATATTTTTTCCTCTCTCGTCCTCGTAGATTTGGAAAAAGTCTTTTTGTAGATACTCTTGATTGTGCCTTTAGGGGAAAAAAGAGTTATTCGGAGATCTTTATCTCGGATCAGGTAAATCAGGATGGGATTTTAACCGGATATCCCCAGTTCTCCGGATCGACTGGTCGGTTTCTCCTGCCCGATCACCGCAAGATCTCAAGATTCGAATTGAGGAGATGATACGGCAGCAGGATGCCGAGTGGTCATGCCCTCTTACAGATGGTACAACAGGAGGACGGTTTGAGACCCTTATCCGGTTTATTTTCGAAACCAGCGGAGAACAGATCGTTATCCTGGTTGACGAGTATGATAAACCGATTCTTGATAATTTAGAGGATTTAACTCTTGCAGCAGAATTGAGAGAGATCCGAAAAGATTTTCTGGTTCATTTAAGCCTCTGGACCAGTATCTCCGGTTTGTTTTCCTAACTGGGGTAACTAAATTCGCGAAAACGAGTATATTTTCCGGAATGAATAATCTGAATGACATTACCCTTGATGCCCCATACTCTGCTATCTGTGGATATACCCAGCAGGACCTGAATACAGTTTTTTTACAGAATCTCTAAGGGCTTGATCCGATAGTTGTTCGGGAGTGGTATAACAGGTATTCATGGACCGGGGAAGCAGTGTGCAATCCATTTGATATACTACTTCTGTGTAATAAGCGTATATTCCGGCCATACTGGTTTGAGACCGGAACACCCTCGTTTCTCATCATAGTATTAGAAGATAAACCTGTATCTCTCCCTGATCTGGATAACCTAACTACTGGAGAAGAACTCCTTGGATCATTCCGTATTGAAGATATCAAACTTGAAACTCTGCTTTTTCAGACAGGATACCTGACAATTACCGGGGAGAGTCTGGTTGGCGCGAGAATATTTTATCATCTTGGATTTCCTAATCGTGAAGTAAAGAGTTCTTTTTCTCAATTATTGCTTGAAATTTTGGTTGGAACTTCAGAACAGTCTGCAAACCAGATGCAATCGGATAGTGTCCTAAATTCTGGCAATACCGACCGGCTTAAGGATATTTTTTATTCATTCTTTGCCTCAATCCCACATGACTGGTATCGGAAGAATCAGATCTCCACATTTGAGGGATATTATACAAGTATCGTGTATGCGTACTTTGCCAGCATGGGGTACTCAGTTATTCCGGAGGATACTACAAATAAAGGACGGATAGACCTGACAGTAAAGACAGTGACCGGGATATGGGTATTTGAATTCAAAGTAAAGGGGCTGGATAAAAGTAAAATAAGTCTTCTTGTCCAAATCCAGGAGAGAGATTATCCAGATAAGTACCGATATGATGGAAGACCGGTGTATGAGATAGGGATTATATTTGATTCAAAGACCCGGAATATTGAAGGATGGGAAGTAGGTGATAGATAGAATTATAATTACAGGTATAGAGAGAGCATAGTATGGACTCTGTCGAATTATCCAGTGATTAGCCTAAATCATCCCCTCCCCGATCTATATCGATTCACATCCTATCACAAAAATTATTAACTGAGCATCTTTGAAATCAGAAACGGCTTTTTCTGAGAATAAAGTGATTGATGGATAAAGAGCGTGATAATGGTTTTACACGGGCGTTTAAGATCGGAGAGCCGATCACAATTGGAACGCACCTCAAAAATGAGAGAGTAAAGTGTTCATATAGCAGGCCGCTATTGCAGGATCTTGTACTATGTCGACATAAGTCTCGCCCAAATTTGAATCTCGTTCTAAACACCGTTATAAAAATGACATTTAAGGCTATTTTTAAAAAAGTATCCCAAATTTAGCCTTATTTAGGAGAATCGATATTCAACCAATTTGGCGAGATCAAATAGGCCTTATTTTTTGAAATAGAGCCAGAAAATTGGGCATTCTAGATCCACAAAACCCGGGTACTTTCCAGAAGTGGTAAGAAAGAGAAACCAACAATACCATAGTACAGATGAAATGACAAGTAAATGAGGGTTTTTAAGGATTTACTCTAGAATAACCGCCCAATACTATGACCTCAAGTAAACATCAGGCATATATATCTGGAGTTTCATCATATCATTACGGAGATTGAACAATATGAACCATATTCTAAAAACAGTATCTCTTCTTCTTTGTATCACGATGATTATGGGGTGCTTCGCTGATACAGTTCCATCTTCACAAAACGCGACGAATAATTCCAGTTCATTATCGCCTGCAGCGATATCTTCTCATACTGAACAAGTTATAAATCAATCAAATTACCGGCAAATTAGCAGTCCATCAGCAACTAATCAGACTCAGCCGGTGAATTATTCTCTCACATATAATAGAACGTACGTTCCAGACCGGGTTCTTGTGCAATATAAGACAGATTCCATATCTGCAATGGGAGGGGTATCACAGGTTTCTGCTACTCTCAACGCAGATATTCAGGCAACTGTTCTCGCAGACGAAACCACCCTTGGGCTGTCTGGCATCCAACTTGTAAAAATTCCAAATGACACAACGGTTGATGCAGCCATCCAATATTATACAAATAATTCAAATGTTGCATATGCACAACCGGATTATATTTATCAAGCCTGTAATGAGTCAGATGGGGCGGCAGTGGCTTCAATTGCTGATAACTTTTCGACTTACCGGGGCCAGAGAAGGGAACCAGGTGTTGTGTCATCGAATTATTCTTCACCACTGGTGCCGTCCGGGGTAATGCGTGCAGCACTGGGAAATAATACAACAACATTGTCCTGGCCAAATGATCCCTATTATAGTTACCAATGGGATATGGTCAAAATGGCTTGCCCAAGTGCCTGGGCGGTTTCGACCGGATCATCCAGCGTAACAGTGGCGGTGGTTGACACAGGAGTTGACTATAATCATCCGGATCTTGCGGCAAACTGTGTCTCGGGGTATGATTTTTATAATGATGATTCAAATCCCATGGATGATAATGGACATGGCACCCATTGTGCAGGATCAGTTGCTGCTATTGGAAATAATGGAGTGGGGATAGCAGGAGTAACGTGGAATTCCAAGATCATGCCTCTTAAATTCCTGAATTCAGGCGGAGGTGGATATACAAGTGATGCAATCAGTGCATTTGCCTGGGGATATGCCGGTGGTGTCAGGATATTCTCCAATTCATGGGGGGGATATGGGACAGATACTGCTCTTGAATCTGCAATAAACACCTATTCAGATGCGATTTTTATTTGTGCAGCAGGGAATGGTGATGATTATGGTAACCCAATTAATATTGATAGTTATCCCTTTTCACCTGCAGGACTTTCCTGTTCAAATATCGTGTCAGTAGCTGCTACCGGTACAAGTGACACTCTTGCTTCATGGTCAAATTACGGAGCAACAACAGTTGATGTGGCGGCTCCGGGAGTGAGTATCTATAGTACATTGCCTAGTAGCAGTTATGGGTATAAATCAGGGACTTCTATGGCGACGCCACATGTTGCCGGGTTAGCGGCACTGGTGAAAGCGGTTAATTCCGGGTATACTGCTGCTCAGATCAAGTCAGCGATATTGAGTGGGGTTGATACCGTGTCAGGGTTATCCGGGAAATGTGTAACAGGGGGGAGGGTGAATGCGACGAAGGGAATATCTCAAAAAATGCCCATCATAGGAGATTGGAACGGAGATGGATCAGATGGAGTTGCAATTTTCAGACCTTCCAATGGAAATTGGTACTACGACGACAATAGAGACGGAGTTACAGATCTACAATTAAAATGGGGAAAAAATGGAGACATTCCACTTGTAGGAGATTGGAACGGAGATGGATCAGATGGAGTTGCAATTTTCAGATCTTCCAATGGAAATTGGTACTATGACACCAATAGAGACGGAGTTACAGATCTACAATTAAAATGGGGAAAAAATGGAGACATTCCACTTGTAGGGGACTGGAACGGAGATGGATCAGATGGAGTTGCAATTTTCAGACCTTCCAATGGAAATTGGTACTACGACGACAATAGAGACGGAGTTACAGATCAACAATTAAATTGGGGATTAAATGGAGACATTCCACTTGTAGGGGACTGGAATGGAGATGAATCAGATGGAGTTGCGATTTTCAGATCCTCCAATGGAAATTGGTACTACGATGACAATAGAGACGGAGTTACAGATCTGCAATTAAAATGGGGAAAAAGTGGAGACATTCCACTTGTAGGGGACTGGAATGGAGATGAATCAGAGGGGGTTGCGATTTTCAGACCTTCCAATGGAAATTGGTACTATGACGATAATAGAGACGGAGTTACAGATCTGCAATTAAAATGGGGAAAAAGTGGAGACATTCCACTTGTAGGAGATTGGAACGGAGATGGATCAGATGGAGTTGCAATTTTCAGACCTTCCAATGGAAATTGGTACTATGACGACAATAGAGACGGAGTTACAGATCTACAATTAAAATGGGACTAAATGGAGATATTCCAAGGGTAAAAGAATGAGCAGGAACTGATTTTTCCTCTTTTCAATCTATGGCTCCTCCTAATATAAAAATACAAACACAGAAATATCTTATCCCAAAGTAAATCGATCAACATCTGTTGTATTGTTAGTGGAGATTTCAATCAGAGGGAACACATCGATCTCTCCACAGATCGGGGGATAACTCCTAGGTATAATCCACCGGTAACTGGCGGGGGGCGAAGATTGTGTTTTAGACATATAGAACATCTTTCATATGATTACATATAGATATTTATAGAAATATGTGATATTTTTGTTGAAAAAAATCATCGGAATTATTCCCGCAAGGGGTGGTTCTCAAGGCGTCCCCAAAAAAACATCCGATTATTATGTGGAAAACCACTTATTGGATGGACTATTGAATCTGTATCACAGATTCTGGATTTAGGTAGAATAATTGTATCAACGGACAGTGAAGAAATTGTAACAATTTCGAAAGAATTCGGTGCTGAAGTCCCCTTTTTAAGACCGAAAGAGATTTCTACTGATAATTCAACAGATTATGATGTTTTTTCTCACCTTATTTCTTGGTTAGCAAAAAATGAGGCCTATAATTCAGATATTGCTATCTGGTTAAGGCCTACTTCTCCATTAAGGGGATGTACGACAATTACTCATACATCGGAACAATTTATTTTGATTTCATCGGTTGAATTAGAAAAAATGAGAGAACCAACAAAATTTGAAATTCGTGGAGTACGAGTTAATCTTTTACGGCCCCTAAGATCATACTCATATACAGTAGTTCACTAACTCAATTTTTTGACGCCGAGTGCAATTCGGTACCTTAATATAGATACGAGTTGCCCCCAGGGGGCATATCAGTTTAAATCCAATCCTGCGACAAATTACCCTTCAATTAGTGAGAAGACGTGCTTTAGAAGGGTCGTTTCTGCGCTTGACAATACTCTTCTAATCCCGATTCGAGGAAAACTGATGTTATTGCTGCTTGATTCCTGACCAGGGGTTTATAAAGTCGCGCTACTTCGTTTTTGACCACCCTATTTAAAGAAGAAGGAAACAATCCCCTCCACATGTGAGGTGGATCATGAGGTGAAAACGATGGAAGACATCCAGAAAATCATCGCATCGTACAACCGATGTGGTTCATATAGTGAGGTAGCACGGGAAATACACGTATCCCGTAATACGATAAAAAAGTATATCCGGCGGTACTATGAGGTCAGATCCGGTATCCGTGATGAAATACTTCCCAAAGACCGTAAAATCGAACAGCCTCGTCGTTCAATCACCGAGGAAATGATCCAGTTTATCCATTTGCTGCTAGAGGAAAACCTAACACGACCAAAGAAACAGCGAATGACTGGTCGACAAGTCCATGATAAGATGATTCAACAGGGTTAATCTATCGGTTATTCAACCGTACGGGAGATCATCGCCGACTGGAATAAAACCCACACCTCCCGTGAAGTCTACATTCTCCAGGATCCTGAACCTGGATACCGTGGAGAATTTGACTGGTGCCAGGTCAGTCTTCAAATCCAGGGCGTCTGGACAAAGGTTTCCATGGCTGTCATGGTTCTGACCTGGTCGTTATTCCGATTTGCCCGACTCTATACTCATGAGACCCAACAGGAAGTAATCGATGCTCACATTCAGTCCTTTCATGAGATTCAGTCAGTTCCCCGGTATATTTACTATGACAATCTTAGGGCAGTCTATGATTACTCACGGAAAAAATTTCAGGATTCTTACCTTCAATTTGCATCCCAATATGGCTATTCCTACGAAGTATGCAATCCAGTTTCACCCCATGAGAAAGGTACAGATGAAGAGAGCGTTAGTTACATCCGAAGGAGTGCATTCGGAGAGAGGACATCATTTGAATCAATCGAAGAAGCTCAACAATGGCTCATTGCATCTCTTGACCGAATAAATAACCTCCCCGTTTATCGAAGGGACAAGACTCCCGTTGATGCATTGAAAGATGAATAAAAATCTATGATTCCCCTGCCATCTCTTGAGTACTCGAACGTACTGACCAGACCTGCCAAAATATCAAAGTACTCACTTGTATCTTTTGATCGCAACTATTACTCAGTTCCGGATACATATCGCCAGAAACGGATTCTGATTAAGATTTATCAGGATCGGATCAATCTTGTTTCCGGCCATGAACTTATAGCCACACACAGAAGATTACAGGGAAAAGGACAGTATTCTCTTAATATCAGCCATTATCTGAAAACCTTTGGACGAAAACCAGGATCACTCAGGCACTCCAAAGTCATTCAACAGGTTCCAGATATTCTTCATAATCTGTACAAATCCCAATATCTGGACAAGCCGCTGGATTTTATCCAAGTATTGAATCTGACCGGAGAATGCTCCTTGCAAGAATTAGTTGCTGCTATAGAGAAGTTACAGAAAAGTCATATTCCGCCTGAATATGCCACGATACGGATGGTTCTGAATAATGCTCTTGCTCCGGCCGTTGAATCATTTGAGGGCTATGATCTTATCGATGTACAGGAACCGGATCTGACTGTGTATGATCGTATAGCGGAGTGTGCAGCATGATGACTGAATTAGAAGAAATGTGCAAACAACTCCATATTGCCGGTGTGTACCAGTCAATCCAGGAACAGTGTGGATCTGATCCGGATATCATTTCAGTCCTGATGATGGCATGCCAGTTCGAACTGAATATCAGGATGACCAACCGGCAGATTAGAACGATTAAACAAGCAGGATTTCCAACACAAAAAAGATTTGAAGAACTGTCAGTACAGGATTTGCCTGATCTGAAGTTACTGAATTTTATTCAGGAAACCAAAAACATTGTGTTTATTGGAAACTCAGGGACTGGAAAAACTCACCTGGCAATTGCCACCGGGGTCTGTGCATTTGAGAATAACTTCAAAGTGATCTTTAAAACTGCAGCAGGTCTGGTTAATGAACTGCTTGAAGCTAAACGAGCAGGGAGATTTACGTTATTGATGAGGCAACTCAAGAGGATAGATCTTCTGATCCTGGATGAACTCGGCTACATAACATTTGATCAGGAAGGAGCAGAGTTATTATACTCAACGCCAGAGTAAATTGTGAATGGCACATTTTTATTTGAATTTATTGGAGTTTTGGATTAAATGGATGATAAATTATAATATTTAAAAATTTGAAATTCTGTCGCTGAGTATATTTCAAATTCTCGCTACACGATACGAGGTTCTCTGTACGGTAATTACTACGAATTTACCGTTTTCTGAGTGGGTGAAAGTGTTTCATGATAAAACTCTGACTGCTGCTCTTCTTGACAGGATTACTCACCGGGCTATGATTGTCAATATGAACGGTTCCAGTTTTAGAAGAAGGGCAAAAAATACCTGAATTTCCAGAATCTCTTTGCGTAGGTGCTATGCTTGTCCATACCCCCGAGCCTATCATACTCAGGGGTAGGTTGAAGGGAGGGGGCGACGCCACCTCCCTTCTGGGTCTTTCTTCGGAGTGATATTTTTATACTTGGAGGATAACCCTACTGCCCATCGCCACTTAAATTTGTGGATACAGATGACGCAGCTTAATTCTTGCATCTTCTGATTTGAACTGCCAGTTTACTGACTTCTGATTTTCATTTCGGTTCTTCTGCCAAACTTTAATTTCACTGTTTAAAGAAATAGGATCCCCAATTCTTCTGTTTAAACATTGCGTAGTCATTACACTCAACTCAATTTCTGCAATGTTTAGCCATGAACCATGTTTTGGCGTGTGATGAATCTCTAATCGTTTGGAAAGTTTCAATGCTTCTTTAGGTGTAAATGTTGCATATAATGCCCCTATTGTATGGGTATTCAAATTATCGCAGATCAAAACAATTTTCGATGCAGATGGGTAATCCTAAACTAATAACGTTCGGATTTCTTCAGCCCAATCCTGCTTTGTTTTCCTTTCCTTTACAACCGCTTTTCGCCAACCTTTCAATGGTTCAGTGAAAATAAAGATATTTGACGTTCCATTTCTCTGATATTCATAGTCAAATCGTTCAGGATGAGATGGTGATGGAGGAATTGAAGGTCTGGTATCAGAAATAAATTGAATCGGTTTCTCATCCATGCAAATAACAGGGATATTTGGATTATATGGAAGATGATAAATTTCAAGGACATCTTCCATATGAGCAACAAATTCAGCGTTCTGTTTGGGTGGGATTACCCAACACTTTTTCAGGTGGGGTTTGAGTTCGTTTTTTTAAGGGCTCTTTCAACTGTTTTTGGAGAAATTGTCTCAGCTATCTCCAATTCAACCATACGCTCGGATAGTAGTTTAAACGTCCATCGAGTATAACCAGTGGGAGGTTGACTACAAGCAATTGCAATCAATTGAGCTTCCTTATGTCCATCTAAAATTGGTTCTATTGGTGGCTCTTCACGGAATTTCCGATCCAATGCAGATTTAAGACCCTGTTCATGATATCTTTTTCTTACGTTAAAAACGGTTTGAGGATGACATTTAATGAAATCAGCAACTCTCCAATCAGGTAAATTAGGGCCGTTCTTATCAGCATTTAATAGAATTTGGGCATGTTTTATACGATATGCTGGGGCTATGCCTTTCTTTACGATGGATAGTAATTCTTCACGTTCAAAATCTGGAAGATAAACTGAATATTTTCGCAACATTAACTTTTATAGTACGTACTTTTATAAAGTACTTTTGGCACATTTATTTATAGAATAAAGTGGCGAGGGATATTAGATATTCCTGCTGTTCCGTAGATTCCTTCTATGGGGGTATCACTCATAAATGGATCATTGTTTCATCTGAAGAAATGAAAACCCGTGAGGAAAAAACATTCGACAAAAACCTTGAAAAGCGGTTTAAAAGTGCATTAAAAGGGCTTAAAGACCTTACTACAATCCTATATGAATGTGAAGCGGACGCCAGAAATGCTCTTTCACGTTATCTGTCTAAAGCCCCATTGGTAACTCTGACTGAATCTGACATTGAAATTGTTCATAAACGAGAAAATGGTAAACGGGGGAGACCAAAAGAAGGAGAAGTACTCCTTGCAAAATATCAAATAAAGGCTTCTGTCAAACCAAACCTTGAGACAATTGAGAGAGAACGGGCCTTCCTGGGGAGATTTATCCTGGCAACAAACGTGCTCGAAATGGATGCTGAAACAGTACTCAACCATTACAAGGGACAAATGTTGGTTGAACAAGGGTTTCGTTTCTTAAAAGATAAGTCATTTAGAGTTGCTGAAGTGTATCTGAAAAACGAGAGCCGAATTGAGGCACTATGCATGATTATGGTTCTTTGTCTCATGATTTACTCATATACTGAATGGTTGATGCGTAAGCGGTTACAAGAGAAAAAGGAAACTGTTTTAAATCAAAAGAAAAAGCCTACTCAAAATCCAACATTAAAATGGATTTTCTTTAAATTCAGGGAAGTAAAATCATGCATTGTGGTTTTTAATGATAGATTGTACTCCTCAATTCAACGATTGAGCTCAGAGATCTTAATGATAGTGAATTTGCTTGGACCTGAGTATGAAACCCACATTCCGCAGTTCTTTATGAAAAATAATATTTTTCACATTCTGACCCCAACAATGTAATAATCTTGCGAATAGACTGATCCAAATTCAGGACTTTGGTAATAATTTTTCCCTCAATTCTCAAAGATAATTCCCGTACTCTTCGAAACATAAAGAAAACCCATTTCATCGTCGGTTTTTGAGTTGGTTTACCATTTTGACTTGGAACGGTTTCATTTGACTCTTTCAAACCTTTTCGGAGTTTATATTCTGACACAGCATATACGTATAAACAAAGCACCATTATCATCGCAAGTGCTTGGATACGGCTTATATTTTTTAAAAACACTTCCGAAACTCTGAATGTTTTATCTTTGAGGAATCTAAATCCCTTTTCAACTTGAGATTGCCCTTTATAGTATGTAAGAGCAGATTCAGGATCAAGAACGAGATCATTTGTTGCAATAATAAAGCGTCCAAGAATTGCGCGTTCCTTTTCAACCCATTCATAATTTAATGAGATTTGAGTTTCAACGAAATATTTCACGATGAGAACCTCATCTTTTCCTGGCCTTCCCCTTTTCTTTTCAACTCTTTCATGAACTTGCTTTATTGAAGATGATTCAACTTTTATCCAAGGGTGTTTTGTAATCCAATCATTTATTGCACTTTGAGCATCTGGTTCACATGCATAACGCTTTGAAGATAGATGTTTGAGAGATTTTCTTGCTTTTTCCAGTTCCTTCTCTATCTTCTTTTCAAATGTGGATTCTTTTCTTTTCTGTTGTTCACTTGAATGGAAGACAACCCACTTTTGTTTTATCCCTGCATATTCAGAGATTGAAGAATAGTAGGAATAACGATCATCAGTACATGCAACAAACTCTTCTTCAGTTCTCCTAAAAAGATCTGCTTCCAATATCACCATTGGTACTCTGCTAATCCAGAAGGTATGAGTTCCTAGTACCCCTCGCCACTTAAATTTGTGGATAAAGGTGACGTAGTTTAATTCTTGCATCTTCTGATTTGAACTGCCAGTTTACTGACTTCTGATTTTCATTTCTGTTCTTCTGCCAAAATTTAATTTCATTCTTTAACGAAATGGGATCCCCGATTCTTCTGTTTAAACATTGCATGGTCATAACACTCAACTCAATTTCTGCAATATTTAACCATGAACCGTGTTTTGGTGTGTGATGAATCTCTAATCGTTTGGAAAGTTTCAGTGCTTCTTTAGGGGTAAATGTTGCATATAAAGCACCTATCGTATGTGTATTCAAATTATCACAGATCAAAATAATTTTCGATGCAGATGGGTAATCCTCAATCAATATCGTTCGGATTTCCTCAGCCCAATCTTGTTTAGTTTTCTTTTCCCTTACAACAGCTTTCCGCCAACCTTTCAATGGTTCAGTGAAAATAAAGATATTTGACGTACCATTTCTCTGATATTCATAGTCAAACCGCTCAGGATGAGATGGTGAAAGAGGAATTGAAGGTCTGGTATCAGAAATAAATTGAATTGGTTTCTCATCCATGCAAACAACAGGGATATTTGGATTATATGGAAGGTGATATATTTCAAGGATATCTTCCATGTGAGCAACAAATTCAGCGTTCTGTTGAGGAGGGATTACCCAGCATTTTTTCAAATGAGGTTTGAGTTCGTTTTTTTAAGGCTCTTTCAACAGTTTTTGGAGAGATTGTTTCAACGATCTCTAATTCTACCATACGCTCGGAAAGGAGTTTAAACGTCCATCGAGTATAACCAGTGGGAGGTTGACTGCAGGCTATTGCAATTAATTGAGCTTCTTTCTGTCCATCTAAAATTGGTTCATTCGGTGGTTCTTCACGGAATTTCCTATCCAATGCAGCTTTTAGACCCTGTTCATGATATCTTTTTCTTACATTAAACACGGTTTGAGGATGACATTTAATAAATTCAGCGCTTTTCCAATCTGGTAAATTAGGGCCGTTCTTGTCAGCATTTAATAGAATTTGGGCATGTTTTATTCGATAGGCAGGGGATATACCCTTATTTACTACTGATAGTAATTCTTCTCGTTCAAAATCAGGAAGATAAATTGAATATTTTCTAAACATTAAATTTTATAGTACGTACTTTTATAAAGTACTTTTGGCACATTTATTTATAGAATAAAGTGGCGAGGGGCACTAGCGTCTGGAGATTCTCTTCAGTATAAAACGCGGCATCAGCCACATGGAAAACCTTCTCATCAGTTTTTAGGTTCTCCTTAACGCCAGTTATCATTCTCAATAGAGACTTTTTATCTGATTCATTCCCAGAAAATGTCTGAAGCATGAGAGGAATGCCATATTGATTGGTAGCCATACCCAAAACGAACCTTTTTAGATCCCACCGGCCATCTTTAGGATGGCCATAGGTAATCTCAATCTCTTCGGTATTGGAGTCAGAATCATATTCTCCATGTACACTGAAATTTGTTGTATCATCATTCACCAAATTGATAGC
The DNA here is from genome assembly GCF_963668475.1 of uncultured Methanospirillum sp. Classification (GTDB taxonomy): domain Archaea; phylum Halobacteriota; class Methanomicrobia; order Methanomicrobiales; family Methanospirillaceae; genus Methanospirillum. The sequence goes on along the minus strand of NZ_OY764544.1, from coordinate 2,931,191 downwards.
CAATTGGTCTCTTTTAAGACAATCAGACACAATTTGATTGAATAATTCTGTTGAACCATAAGCTGCAATTGCATCCAGGGTCCTGCCCATGGTATCATCATTCAGTTGTTCGGGCGTGATGTCATTATTAATGAGCCGTTTAACGGCTATATCTGTGAAAAAGGCAGGAAAGAGATATAAACGACGCTCGACATATCCAAGACCATTGATAACCATAGCTTTGACGATGTTACCGTGAGTAAGGATATGAGGACCTTTTTTGGGAATGAACTGATCGATTATTCTACCGATTTCTAATTCATCATAACTCCCAGCCACTAAACCGAGATGACCAATTGTCTTATCTGAACCAGCAACATAGACGTCATCAAAATTCATTGATTGTGTATAGAGATCGACGTACTAAGATTTATAATTAAGCTTTCGATAAAATTATGATAACATCATAAACATCTGCGGAAGGTGGGATGAAAAATTCTATGGTTGAAAAAAATATCTGGCGAATGTGGGATATAAGAGAGAGTAGAATGAGCGGATGCTTTTGATCGTTGAAAATTAGCGACTTAAATCCTTGTTAGCTCTCATGAAAAATATTGAGCGTTCTGAATAGGGGTGCGGAATGGGTAAAACAGGGAGATTTTAGAGACACTTAATTTATGCGCCTAATGATCGGGGAATTGAGGTTATCAGTTCTTAAGTTTTTTTCTTATTGAATGAGAATACAGGAATTATATCAGCAAGGAGAGATTTTGGATTATAAATATATATTTTAACCCCTTTTGATAAGAGATAAGGATACCAGATTTTCATCGTGTCTATAACAGTAGATGCTGTATTATGTTCATCTCTATAGGTTTTACATCGTTTATTGTCCCCATCTCGAGTTTGATTTTCTTGTAACCAAAAATATCTCCGATCATATAAATCGACACCAACTAATACAATATTTGTATAGCCTAGAATAAATGCAATATTAATTGCATCAATAAGGGTTGCTCCACAATGCGGAATTTTTTTAAATGAATTAGTAGGAAGTTCAATATTAGATATATCTAATCCATTAGCATAGTAACAAATTTTTTTGTTTTTTAAGGCTTTATAAAAAAATGTCGCAAGAGTACTTGCATATGAAATCGGATCGAACCTTATTAAAAAAATCGTCTTCGAATAATAGTGGTTATCCCCCAATAGAGAAAAATATTGATGAATCGAACCTGCAAATTGTTTTAGGGAATAGTAGGGCGATATTTCTCTAACGACATGAAAATTTATTGGTATAAATTTCCCCATAAAAAAAAAATTTAAACTCATTGTATCCCCATTTTTACACATTTTTTCCCATTCAGGTTGAGATATTGAGTTAATAGAATATCCAGATCCTAAAATAAACATCGTATCATGATTAGGTATAATTGAAGATGGCTCTAACTCATCTGCTTGAGATTTAATTTTAAAAATTTTCACCAACAAAAAAAGTGTTAATCCTAAAAAATATGGATAATGTATATAACTTTTAATTTTTAGTAACTGATTTTTAATAATTGTCATTATATTTCCAAAATACAGTGGGTACTAGTAATCCAGCATGGACTTGTTCAATATCATCTGCAGAAGAAATTTTAAAGCACTTTAAATTTTCTTTTTTATAACAAACACGTCCATCAAATAATGTAATTCCTACCCTTATCCAATATGTACCCGGTAAAAGGTTAATTTTTTTTATCTTACAGATAATATTTCCTTTCCCTGAAATTAAACCTAATTTTTCCTCTCGAATACTTGATACAATTATGGCTTGAACATTATCAGGAGTATAAATTCCAATTACAAAAATTGGGTCAAATACTGGAATAATTGCATTATAGTTGATTTGAATGATCAAATCTTCATAAAGATATACATTTTCTATTGATTGGTTATTGCGATCAATTAGATCTAGATTTTCACAGATGATTTCACCAGTTCCACGATAATCTTCAACTACAACTTTCTTTTGAACAGTGTATTCCCTAGATATTTCATTGTTATAATAGAGATGACAAATTTCATCCGAATCTCCAATATTTACTATCTTACCACTTTCAAGATAGAGAGTTCGTTCACAAAGCCTGTTGACCATCCGAATATTATGTGAAACAAAAATGATAGTCACTCCATCATTTCGAATTTTTTCCATTTTATTGAAGCATTTACGTTGAAATGAAAAATCCCCAACTGATAAAACTTCATCTATGATTAGAATATCTGCATTTATGTTAACACCTACCCCAAATCCTAAACGGGCAATCATCCCACTGGAGTAATGTCTCACTGGCCGGTCAAACCATTCACCGAGCTCGCAGAATTCTATAATCTCATTCATCAACAAATCGATTTTTTTCGACTCCAATCCCATTATTGTTCCCAGTAGCCTGACATTTTCTCTCCCAGAAAAATCCATATGCATTCCAGCATTTAATTCAATCATAGGAAAAATTGTCCCATTTATAATAATTGAACCTCGGGATGGTGGAGTAACCCCACTTAAAACCTTGAGTAATGTGCTTTTTCCTGCACCATTCCGGCCAATAATTCCAAAGGTTTCCCCTTTCCTTACCTTGAAGGAAATATCCCTAAGTGCCCAAATATCATCTCTCTGTGGTTTTCCTGTTATTCGAGATATTGTTTGATCTACTTTATAAAGTATTTCAGGGTTCTCAACACCATACCGTTTCCACAGTTCTTCTACTGATATTGCAATGTCATCTTCTTTATCCATCAGATCACATCCGCAAAGAATTGTCCATAATATCGAAATAACGGCCATCCAATCAATATAAGGATGATACCAGCCAATATTGATATTCCAAATATTTGCATATCAGGAGCATGACCATATGCAATAACAATACGAAATGACTCGACGATTCCAGTAATTGGATTAAATTTATATAAACCAACAACAGATTCTGGAACCTGTTTTAGCGGGTAAATAACAGGTGAAGCAAACATCCATAATTGAAGCAGAAATGGCAGTAAAAACTGAAGGTCTGTCCTAATTGCACTTATTGCAGCAACAATAAACCCGAGGCCCAATATCAAAAGAACTAATACAGCAATAATGACAGGAAGCCACAATAATGCCAGCGTTAATGGAATTTGATAATAAATTGCGACAATAATCAATAGTATTGATGAGACGAGAAAATCAACAAAAGCAACTATTATTCCAACAATCAGAAATATCTCTTTTGTTACCGGCATCTTTTTTATTAAATCAGCATTCATTCGGATTACGCCTGTTGAAGCATTAATACTATTACAAAAAAAAAGCCAAGGAACGAGCCCAGTTAATAACATAAGAACGTAAGGTATACCTTCAGAATTTACACCCACAACTTTTCCGAGGAGGAAGAAAGTCAGCAAAAAACCAACCGGTTGGATAATTGCATATAGTGATCCAAATGTTGCCTGACGATATTTTCCAACAATATCTCTCTTTACAAGGGTAATAATCAAGGGAATGATCTGATTTTTCATTCGATTGCGGTATACTAAATTATTTGATGACATAAATATTATTTTTATGGGGTAATCCGAGATATATTTTACATAGAGAAATTAAAACACATATAGGTACGTAGATAAATAAGTCAACATAATTCCCATAACTATAAGAGGTTGATTAGTTCTCCCTAATAAATAAAGATGATACAACAACACACCACACCTCCCCCCATCCATGCTCAACACTCAAAATTTTTAATTCCGCATCATTCAATTCATTTTCTAGTTCCCTTTTCTTATACTCGATATAATGAGTTGGGTCCAACCGATAATCAATACCCAGGTCATCCTTAAGGGGAACCATCCAGTCCCGTTCATAAACCGGTACTCTGATCAACCACCGTGAAGGCTTTAAATTCTTCTGGATCGATTCTAAAAACGATACACGCTCATTAATATGTTCAAGCACGTTGGATAGAACAATTACATCATACTCATTTGCTAGTTTAATCCGGGTGATATCCGCTTCTTTAAATAATAAATTCTTGCAGGAATAGTTCTCTCGAGCATATTGGATAGAATCATGATTGATATCAATCCCGGTCACGATAGAATCAGGAATATTAAGAGCAATATCATAGGCACAGGTACCATTTCCGCATCCAAGATCCAAGACACGTTCTCCGGGTTGAATATTTCGGATAAAAAAATCGTGATACTTGATATGACGGTGTTTCGTATGGATACCGTCACCATATCTTATTGATGCCTGACCAATTAATGGATAAAGACGATTATCCAGTTCTAATAAAAACCTGATTTCTTCTTCAGGAGAACAATGACTCAATTTTTCTTGAATCATCGTAATGATTGAATCTATCGTTGGAAAAGACGGGATTTTATCAGGTTTTTTTCTAAATAAATTATGAATCACCAATTATTCACCATATGTTTTATAAGTTGAGACTCTTGATCACTTATATAATCTATACTATAATGAGATAAAATATATTCTCTGGCATTCTGCCCAGTTTTCATACAAAGATAGTTATCATCGAGTATACTCTGAATTGCAGAAGAGAGAGAGGACGAGGACGTATCATATGCCAGATATCCATTAATTTCATGAATAATCTCTTCCTGAATACCAGGGACAGGAGTCCCAATACAAGGCAAACCACAACTCATCGCTTCGAGAAGAGCTTTCGGATGTCCTTCATATAAGGATGGAAGAATAAATGCTCGTGATGCATTCAAATAAGTGGGTAATTCCCAATTTGGCACATTCGAAATCTGAGTGACCGGGAGATTGTATTTTTTTATATAATCAGTCAAAACAGGATCCTGACCAGAACCTCCAATTAAAAGAAGATTTATTTGATTACCCCGCTCTGATAACAATGATATTGCGTCAAGAAGGTTAAATAAATTTTTTTGTGAATCAGATCGTCCTACAAATATGAGATCCCACTTCTTCTGGCGTTTGGGATTTGGAGAAAAAAGATTTGTGTCCACGTAATTTGGAATCACATGGACTTTTTCAGGATCTAGTGAGTAATTTCTGATAACATAATCACGCTGTGAGGATGTTGTCACTACCGATTCGTCTGCTGCTTGAAATGCCTCTGCCTCTAGTTTTATTGCTGAATCAATTACTTGTTGATCGATATAATGTTCACGGGTAAAAATACTATGAAGGTAACCACACCTCGTTATTAGAGGTTTTTTAAATATTTTTTTTACTTTTACCGCAATATCTGACCCCAAAATCTGGTTGGTTTTTAGAACATCAGAACAGAATAATGATGGAAAATTTTTTAGCATTAATCGTCTTGATGTTTCAAGCGAATTGGGATACCAAGGAGTAGTAATAATTTTTAATGGAGACACCTTTTTGGCATACTCCTGATCAGTAGGATGTCCATACGTAATTAGTCGTGTTTGAATACTCTGTAATCTCAAATGGTGATATATTGCAAGCTCCCTATTTAAAAGGCCAGTTTGATCCCATGTCTGAAGGCTTACCCCACCGGTAAAAAATAAAGAGAGAGAAATTTTTTTGCTCATATACAGTTTTTCTAATTTATTAGGAGGAACAGGTGTGAGCTAAAAGTATTCAATCTTATTATTACCATTCAAAGAATATCAGGATATATTTTCATAAAACATCCAATCCTTCATACGCTTCAACCCATTATCAATCTCAATTGCAGGAAACCATCCGATATCATTCTTCACATGGAGGGTATCCGCCCAAGTATCTTTAACATCACCTTTCTGTTTATTAGTCCAAACAATTATTGCATTTTCTTGAGTAACTGCTTCTATCATATGGATCAATTTCTTAAGTTCAACCCAATTACCTCCACTGATATTATACACCTCACCAGGCACTCCATTTTCAGCAGCTAGGAGATTTGCTTGGACAACATCATCCACATATGTAAAATCTCTCATTTGAGTCCCATCCCCATAGATCTCAATTTCCTTACCTTCTTTAATAGCACGCATGAACTTATGAATTGCCATATCGGGCCGTTGTCTAGGCCCATACACTGTAAAATATCGAAGTGAAACGGTAGGGAGACCATAATTCACATGATATAACCTACACAAATGTTCGGATGCTAGTTTGGTGACTCCGTATGGAGAAATCGGTTGAGGTTTAATATCTTCAGTAATGGGATAAAAAGGAGCATTTCCATATACAGAAGAAGAGGATGCAAATACAAACCTTTTTAATTCTTTCTTATCTTTATACCATTCAAGAAGTCGCTGGGTGGCTATGATATTATCATGAGTGTACCTATCAAATGAACTCCCCCAGGATGCCCGGACCCCTGCCTGGGCTGCAAGGTGAAAGATATAAACCACATCAGGAAAAGAGTCCATCAGACAGATGTCTTCTCGAATGAGGGTGAAGTTTGGATGATTGACAAATCCGGAAATATTTCGCTCTTTTATCATAGGATCATAATAATCCCGGAAGCAGTCAATCCCAATGACTGAATTTCCATCAGCAAGAAGTTTTTCTGTAAGATGGCTTCCAATAAATCCAGCACAGCCTGTTATCAGTATTTTCTGTTGCATATTCACAAAACAATAATTTGACCTTTATTAATACCGTAGCAGTTCTTTTGTATGTTCTGATTGATAATGAAGTTTAAGATGGCATTAATAATTTGTCAGATAATGAAATAAAGGTTCCCTTTTTACAATAATTTATCAAATAATTACCATATTCATTATTGCTGAAAAAAACAATATAAAATGTGATGGAAGATGACCCACTAAAAGTATGTATCGTCACTAATGATTTCCCTGATGTCGGAGTTCATGGAGAAACTGGGTCAATATTGTTCTTTTTAGCAAAAAAACTAATAAAATGTCAATTTCAAGTTAAAATTGTGTACAATAACCCTGTAATTGATAGTAATAAAATCCATGAAATTAAGGACAAGATTCTAAAAAAACACGGAATTAATATAGATATTCTCGACATTAGTCAATACTGGAACTGGATTCCAGAGTATTTTAGAAGCCCTAAAGCCGTATATGAATATTTTATGACTTCGTCTGAAAAATTTGATGTAATTCTTTTTCCAGACTCCGGATTTGAAGGGTATTATTGCCTTAAATGTAGGAAATCTATGCCCTGTTTTGACAAAAGTCTTATTGGAATAATATGTACCGGTTCAACACAGTGGATAAACGAACATCAACAGGATCCTATTGGTTATAATAATGCGATAAAATTAGATTTTGAACGTGCCTGCATGGGTTTAGCAGAATTTGTAATATCGCCATATCAATATTTGATAGATTGGATGGAGGAGAGAAAATGGATAACTCCTAAAATGAAAATAGTACTTCCTTCTATCCTGCATTCTGTAAATGAATGGAATTATGATCTAAACCAGACAACTTCTATCAAATATATCGATGAAATTGTTTTTGCCGGAGATATTTACAACCAATCAGATTTTTCTGTAGTGATCGCTGGATTGAAACTCCTCCCCAAATCACAATTCACTAACACTAAAATTACATTACTAGGGAATTTATCTCAGATCCAGATTCACAAAATTACCGAAATAAATTGTTTGAATTCATCACAATTAACTCAACTTCGAATAATTGATACTAAAAATCAGGCAGAAGCAATAGAGTATCTTACTGGCAATAAGCAATTTGTTGTAATAAACCAAACCACAGATATTTTCCCGCATATGATTAATGCCTGTGTACAAAAGAATATCCCGTTTATATGCACCAATAGTGGTGGATTGAAAGAATTAATCCATCCAAAGGATCATGATTGGGCCCTCTTTCATCCAAGACCACAATCTTTGGTTAATCAACTTCAATTCGTAATGCAACAAGAAAACCTTTCTATTCCACTACTTTCAGAACAGGTCCTTACCTCATTTGATGATACATATGAAATTATCGCTAATCTTGCAAACCAAGCTCGAGAAAAACCGTCAATTAATTGTAAAATTATTAACAACCTCGTATCAGTAATTATTCCCACATACAATCGTCCAAAACTATTAGAAAAAGCAGTAGAATCTGCTTTGACACAAACATATCAGAATGTTGAAATAATAATTGTTGATGATGGGAGTACGGATCGAGATGTTCCTCCATTGCTGGATGAACTTCAAAAAATGAATAAAATTCATATTATTCGTAAAGAAAATGCCTATCTTGGTGCTGCAAGGAATGCCGGAGTTCAGGCAGCGAAAGGAGAATATATCGTTTTTTTAGATGATGATAACGCTCTTTTCCCGGAATTCGTAGAAAGATGTCTTCAAATTCTCAATAAGGAAGATTCTGATTGTGTTCTGCCTGCAATGCAACGGTTTAGTCTTTCAGATCCTTCAATTTTTTTCTGGACTTCAGCAGGAGGTGGTTGCCCAGGTCAGTTTATGGCAACGAGTATTTTACTGGAAAATCATTATGGTGATGCTGGAATGTTAATAAAAAAGAGTGTTTGTTTAGAATTCCCCTTTTTAGAGTACTATAAAAGAGGATGGACAGACTGGGCACTCTTACTCGATCTTCATCTTTCAAAAGTTAAAATATCATATTATCCAAGACCGTTATATCATTACTTGGTATCCCCGGATTCAATGCTACAGAGCAACCCTGTATATAAAAATTTTCAAGTACTTACTCATATTCTTCATAAACAAGGGAAAACTGATGTTTCGCTTCTTGCAGAATTATTTAGGTTTTGTGAAACCCCGGAACAAGAATATGCCCGGCAAAAATTAACTCAAGAGAGAGATCAATTAACTCAAGAGAGGGATCGTTTAGTAGAGTTAAATCATTTTTTATCTGTTACAATGAGGGGTTATGATATCCCCCTATTTTCGTTCTTTATACGGATACAACTGTTTTTAGCAAAAAAATTTGTTGAAAAAGTGAGAAAGAAATTATGAGCCTGATAGTGAGAATGTATTACTTTATTCCCCCTGAAGAGTAAGAAAGTTACCTGCTTCCCTCTTTAATGAAACGCATCTTTCGACTATCATTTGATACTTCGCAAGTGGCATTGGATCGGCCTATATCTGTCACATCAGTCATCTCCGAAGCATTAATCACAAAATGAGGATAGTTATACTAAACGACATAATTAATTTTGCATAATGAGCTTAATAAGTCATTAGGCATACTCCATTTTTCAAATACCCCAGTGATGGATCCTGACAATGATTGTAGAGATGGAAAATAGCGATTATGTGTTTCAGAATACCGAGTTTCCTTCCAAACTAATTCTATGGGATTCAACTCCGGACTGTATGGCGGTAAAAAGAAGAGTTCGATTTTCCGTTTATTTTCTTCAAGCCAGGGTTTCAGTAATATCGCATGATGGTATCTTGCGTTATCGAAAATGAGTAAATTTTTCTTTTTCTTGGCCCAAAATTGAATTACTTGCTTTAAGTGTTCAAGAAAAGTTGGGCGTTGAAAACCGGATTGATGCTATATACAAATCTTCCATCGTTATTATTGACAATTCCGAAAACGCTTATTTTATGTCGGGTCGGTTCTGGTTTTACAGTAGGATTTTTGATCTCTTTAGGAATCCCATCCTGTATCTCGTTCCATTTTGCTGGAAGTGGCATTCATCTGTGCTCCATACTTCATATTTCGCACTTTGAATCTTCTGACGTAGTTTTTTTAAAACATTCTTGTTTCTTTTTATCAACTTTAGAGGCTCTTCGTCGTTTCAAGTGGGTAAGTTAAGTTTCAGCTGACCATGGCGAAGATATATCATGGTCATAAAATTTTCATCATTTCGATACCCTCTCGCATTGGCTTTAAGCGCTTGAATCATGCTATTTAATCCTTCTAGTAAACCATTCGAATATCTGTCCTTAAAATATGAGATTATACCAGTCCAATGATTTTTGAGAGTTTTCGCGATTTTAATCATTGCAGGCAACATGCAATGTGTAGCCCAGAAGTACTATTTTTTGAAATATGCTTCCGCTGACTCACAATCCTCCAGATTCCAAAACATCTGCAGACTCAGCTTTAAGTTATATGCTCGAACAGTCTGCAAATTCATTTCCTTCAATCCCCCTAAATCATTCAATTGTGTTTTTGTCAATGAAGGTGGATTTTTTAGCCAAATGTACCGAGTATTTTTTAATACTCGATTGAACATTTGTTCAATTCTTCTTATTTCATCTACTGCTTCATTGATCATCTTTAATACATGAAATTTCTCGAATATTATCGAAGTTTATGGGAATTGCTCTTTAATTCCGTTTATAAAAGGAGGTGACATGTCACAACAGAAATCCTCGATTTTCTCAGCATTACTATTGTGTTTTTCCAAGGTTTCAGAAAAAGAAGAAAGAGCAGATGCATCTTTTCCTTTGCAGATATGGATTATACGACCTGTATCGATGTCTGCAAAAACGGTAATGTATTGATGGCCTTTACGCCGGGATGTTTCATCTAATCCTACCGATGTTATTTTTGAAAAATCAGCCTCACTTAACGCTTGTGCAACATAATGTGAGATAACCCGTCAGATACGTTTGTCTTTAATATCCAATTTCTCTGATATTTGTGAGATCTTCATTGTTTGAGCAAAAAAGACAATTAAAGCATCCATCAATAGAGTGAAACCACTTCTTTCTCTCGCCCACGGTATCTTAACCTGTCGAACTCCGCAGTTTGGACAATTTATACATGGAACCCGACCATGGAGAAATGTCTGATGTTCAAAAAAGTCCAAATGACGCCATGATCGGGTTGTAGTGTCATGGACTTTACAATCTAAATGATTACATTCAGGACAGGAAAAGCGGGAGCCTTTTGGAAAGTCAACCCAAATATCTAATTTACGTTCCCCTTCCTCAAATTTGATTGAAGATATTTTCCAGGGAGCAGCTAAATGAAGGGCAACCCGAAAGAGTTCCTCGGCAATAATCATAATAGAGGATAGCTAAAAACCCCACATTTTTCTCATCAGTGGTCAATGGTAACCTCAATGATGAGTTATTTTAAACGATACTATACAAAAAGTCTCTAAAAATGTTGATTTATTCGATTTTTCTTTCAGAGAGCCATAGCTACCGCTATTATTGCGTAAATTTTTCGACACTTTTCAGTCGATAGAGGTTATATCCAAAGCAAGAAAAAACATTTTTTACGTGTACTCGTTCAACTGTCGTAACTAATACAGGACCACCCTTGAAACTCTTTTAACGACTGCATATGGGCGTTCGACGAGTGAGCGAATTCTCGAAATCACTCTGTTTCTCCTAATTTGCTTACAACTCAATGGGTGATTTCTTGTAGCCCGATCCATCGTTTTGTCCATTGAAGCCATTGGTTCTACTCCAAAGTACCCCCAATCTCTGTATACCGTTTGTCCTTGTTCTGATAGATCAACCTGACTATCGTGGAGTGATGCAGTTGATGTTGCAATGGTTCGAATAACTAATTTTCCTTATCGACTAAAGTATGCATTTTGAACCCGAAATATGAACAATTACCCTTTTTGCTCCATGTACCTTCTTTAGAGCGTCTAGTCAGTGCATCCTCACCTCTTGGTTTCTCTGCTTTAGCATGACCGGGATCCGCTGTAATAATGGTTGCATCTTGCATAACCCCTCGAATTATTTCATATCCCAAATTATCCAATTGACTTTGTAGTTCGAGCCAGATGCGATCAAGAACATCGCCATTTTTCAGCCGTTCTCTAAAAAACCAAATCGTTGAACGATCTGGTATTACTTCAGGATATCCTAGAAAGTGGTGAAAACTTATTCGATCATAGATGTGTCGTTCAGTATCATAATCTGATAATCCATAAAGATGTTGGAGAATGAGTATTTTAATCATTAAAATCTCATCAAAATGAGGTCTCCCACCATCTTCTCTGTTATCTTTGTAAAGTGTTGAAACAATTCCTCGAAAAGGCTCCCAATCCAATGAATCGCTAATATTTGATAGTGTATCGCCGAGTGCTTGAACTTTAGAATATTCTTCCCGAAATATGTATGAAGTAAAATCGTTTACGAGTATTATTCGATCTGCTCAGATAAAAAGATGAGGTTTTTAGCTATTCTCAATACATTATTGCGAGTCAACATACATCTTACCCACTGAAACTGACGAAGAGCCAAGTTTTTTCTTTCTTTTAGAAATTCAAGTGATTGAATATCTGGAATTGAACAGAGATGTTCGTAAAGCTGCTGAATCTGGTTGATATCAGCCACAGAAATCACCCCAACCACCTGTTGATGGCTGAATGTTCGACGATTACCTTAGGGGTGGGTCAAGATTGAATTGACATAAACCATAATAAGATAAACGATCCGGGATCATCTATGCATACCAATCCATATTCTTCTGATACAAAGAAAAGAAGCAATCTCGTGCCCATCGGACCTTAATCGGACGAGTAGATAACATAACCGGAGAAATTGTCCATACAAATATCTCTTGAGTATAGTGCTCGTTCAATTTCTTTGTATGATCCCCTATTTTTAGCATATAACAAGCGATAGTATCCTGATGGTGATCACTTTATCTCGATATTCCACGGATTGAAGATTTTTAACACTTTGTTTGGCTATTTGGAGAATTTAAGAGCGGGAAGGTATGATCTATAAAACGGTGTGTTCAATGTTTCGATGAATATTTTCTGCAATGATTGCAATAGTATTGCTGGTTTCCAGCAGGATTATGACCATTTTTAAAATGTCTGTGCCATCTTCTATCAAATAATAGGCACAATCTGGATTTTGACATGTGATAGGGATACTACCTCTTTTTCCAATCACAATCGATATAGATCTTGAACTCAAATAATTTTTTAATTCGTAAAAATTAACACCAAACCACAAAAGATATTACCAGTTTTAGTAAAGGGCACTACCCTTTTTTTAAAGGCCTAAAGATTTTGGAGGTGAGGTTTATCCATGTCAATTAGTAATAATATATACTATTGAATGTATTTAAAATCTAAAAGGACATACACCAAGTATGGTCATGAATTAGAAATTTATACCGTTTTATGTATTTGTAGGATATATCCTATTTATGGTAAACATGATTAAGCAGGGAGTATGGGGCCGTGTAATTAGACATCAATCATTTTTTGCCGATTATTATCAAAATATTCTTCAGATGGTTCTTTTTAGGAACCATCTATTAGTCAGTTTATTTGGTTTTTATGATATTTTTTAAATTTTTTAATTACTTCCACATAAATTAAATATTTGCGGCAAAATTTTCCAAAATGAGCGTGTAAATAATTCTCATAATTATAAAAAATTATGAAATTACAAATTCTAACATTGGATAAAAACTTGAGATAAAATGGGTTTAATAAAAAAAGTTCTTATAGTCGGGGCAGGATTATCTGGGTCTGTTATTGCTCGGGAACTAGCGGAGCATAACTTCGATGTTACCGTTATGGAGTCCCGAAATCACATTGCAGGAAACTGTTATTCAAAACGGGACAAAGAAACAGGGATAAATGTTCATATCTATGGCCCACACATTTTTCATACAGATAATAAACGCGTTTGGAAGTATATCCAAAAGTTTGATACCATTGTTCCATATGTATGTCGCGTGAAAGCGAATACCGGGGGGCGCGTATATAGCCTTCCTATCAATCTTCATACTATCAATCAATTCTTTGGTGAAAATTTCAGTCCGAAAGAAGCACAAGAATTTATTGCAAAAAGGGCAGATAAATCAATAGATAATCCTATTAGTTTTGAAGAACAAGCTTTAAAATATATAGGCAAAGAATTATATGGGGCTTTTTTTTATGGGTATCCAATAAAACAATGGGGATTTCATCCAAGTAAATTACCGGCATCAATTCTACAACGCTTGCCGATAAGATTTAATTATGAAGACAATTATTATAATCATACATTTCAAGGTATTCCAAAAACTGGCTATACACATATAGTTGAAGGTATACTAAATCATAAAAACATAAAAATTTTACTTGGTGTAAAATTTTTTCGGAGTGATGCAGATAAGTATGATTTTGTCTTTTATAGTGGACCAATTGATGGTTGGTTTGATTATGCATTTGGTCGTTTAGCCTACAGAACCCTTAAGTTTGAAGAAATTCGTGCCGACGGAGACATCCAAGGATGCGCGGTAATGAGTTATCCAGATTTGTCTCATCCCTATACGCGAATACATGAGCACAAGTATTTTACCCCTTGGGAGAAACACGAAAAAACAATTGCCTTTAGGGAATATAGTAGCCTTTGCAAACCAGATGAAATCCCCTATTACCCGATCAGGCTAGTTGAGGAGCAAGAAACCTTGCAAAAATACCTCAATGAAGCGGCTTCTGTGAAAAATGTCGCCTTTATTGGACGTTTAGGTACATATCGTTATCTCGACATGGACGTCACTATTGCTGAAGCACTACAAACGGCAGATGATTTTTTAAAAAAAACGGTATGATGTAGCCATCAGTCCCCCCTGATGAAAATGAGATCCATTTTATGAAAAATGAAATCAGTGTAGATCCCTGATTGCTGACTTGGGTCCGGTTTCAGGATCACAAAATTCAGAGTATAGTATATAACTGAGGAAAAGATGACTGTAATATATGGGTATAAAATTATTACTTTTGTTTTAATTTCACAGGGTAATCGTAAACAATCTTTACCATCCAATTTCATTAACAGAAGAACATTTGGCTATACAACCTTGATTCCCGGGAACACATAACGATGGAAAAAGGTCCGAGAGGTATACGAAGAAATTTATCTAAATGAAGATAATATTATAGAGATTAGTAAATTGTACCTAATCGTTATGTGTGCTAAAAATACATAACGAGGATAAAAATTTTAATCCACTATAATCAATCATTTTTTAATTCTTCAATCAATTTTAAGATTTTACTTCCTCACTCGTTACAGATTTCCGGGAATCCAGAATACAAATATCCCAGGGTCAATAGCTCTGTTGTTATTTTACATCTAAAAACGGAAATTATAAATATTTTAATGTGGACCAAATAGTTGAAAAGGCTCTTTATTAGTTTGTTACTCAAACAATAACATATTGCTGATATTATGAATGAGAAAATAAATGAAACTGCTATTGTTAACGATTTTGCTTCAATCTATATATCTTACCATAAACCTGCGGTTATTATTGAAAATGAAATATTTCATCCAATTCAATCTGGAAAGGCAACATCGACTATAGATCTAAAAATTATGGGGGATGATACTGGAGATAATATTTCTGAAATGGGTAATCAGTTAAATGAACTTACAATCCTTTATTGGATGTGGAAAAATGACCTAACACACTCTTATTTAGGTCTTTGCCACTATCGACGAATATTTAGTTTTAATCCAAATAAGAATAAAATTATCCGAGATGAAACAGAAAAAATATCCTTTTTAGATAACAATTCGTACAATGATTTTGGATGGTGTGAATCTTCTATTTTGGAGGAAATAAAAAAAAATGACATCATCGTTTCAAGATATTGGGATAATCCTTGTGGGGGTAGTCAAGGCAAGCACTATCAACAATTTCATGGAGAGGATGCTTACAATAGACTCATTAATGGAGTAAAAAGATATGCTCCAGATTATTATCCGTATCTTGAATCCTGCTTATCTGGCCGAAAATTAATTATTGGCCATATGTTTGTTATGCGACGCGATATACTAAATGAATATTGTAACTGGCTTTTCCCCTTATTAAAAAAAATTACGCCAGAAGTTGATCCTTCTGCAACTACAACTTATAACCTTCGTCAAGGATTTGCAGCAGAACGCTTGTTTCATATATTCATTGAAAAAATAAAAACCGAAAGAAAGGATATTAAAATTAAACATCTTCCATTTATATTTATTGAAGATACAGATCCAGAGATATTATCTCTCCCTAGAATACAAAGTAATAAAAAAGTAATCCCGATTGTAACATCAGTAAATGAAACAAATTTTGATGTTTTTACAGTTCTATTAGAATCCATAATCAAAGTAAGAGGTCATGAGAATTTTTACGATATAATTATTCTTACTGATGAGATCTCTAATAATAAAAAAAGAACACTCGATGATCATGTTTTAAATTATGATAATATTAAAATTCGCTATTTTAAAATGAACCGACAATTATTAAAAAAAGAGTTGAATTATGGGCCCGAAATTACTCGCGAAAAATTTTTTAAATTAAAAATTCCAGCAATATTACCTGAATATGAAAAGGTTATTTATGTCGATTATCACACCATATTTTTAGAAGACCCAGCACTTCTTTTTACTGTAGACATTAAGCAATGCTATGCTGCAGTAACCTATTGTCTTAAACAATTGTCTTATTGTACAACAAATAGAATTTTGAATTATTTGAATAAAGAATTTTCATTTAAAGAATACAAAAAAATAATCTTAAATTTTCAAAACCAGAAAGATAATAATATTTTTCATACGGGATTAATGGTTCTGAATTTGTATAAAATACGACAAGATAAGGTAGACCAAAAAACCCTTTATCTTTTTAATCGCGATAATTATTATTTCGGAGACCAGGATATATTTAATATCTGTTTCAAGGATAGAATTAAATATTTAGATTTATCATGGAATTTAGTTCCGATAGTTGATGATGAGATAACCAATTCTCTACCTGATATATATGCAAAAAACTACAATAAAGCGTTAGAAAGACCCATGTTGATTAATTTTGCTCTATTTAATACAATGCCATGGATACATCAAAATGTATTATTACAGGAGAAATTCTGGAGTATTGCAAGATATTCACCATTTTATGAATCAATATTTCTAAGATTCGTTAATAATTGCATTGAGAAATCATTTAACCTAGATTGCGGTAATACTAATAAAAATTTTTTTGATCAAATCCATACTCTTATTTGGAGAATTAAAGATTATTCTATTAAAGAACTAGCGGAAAAAATATTTCAGAAGTTAAAATATATAATTATTCTCCGAAAAAGCAAATTGTTAGATCCTAATTAGTATTTATTTTTATACTCATTTATTAAAAAGGCAAAGTTGATCCCTATCTTCATTGTTTAAATAAGGGATGAAAAGAAGGAATAAATCCGGGGCCTTCTTCAACACAATAAATTATTTAGATTCATATGATGACATTAAAATTACGAAAATCAATCCATTACTTCATAATGAAATACTTGGAAAAAACGGCATGATGTAGCCCATCAGTCTCCCCTGATGAAAATGAGATCCATTTTCATAACAAAAGTAAAGAAAATTATGATACACTGGATATGCAATCAGAAATCTTTTCAGGAATTAAACCAATGAATAGGAATTTTCCATTAATTAGTATTTGTATCCTTTCTTTCAATAGAAAAGAAAAATTATTTACAACATTAAATAAGATTTTCGAAGAGATTACCTATCCAAAGGAATTTATCGAAGTATTTGTAGTTGATAATGGATCTTTTGATAAATCAGCAGACATGGTATCAATGCTTTTTCCTAGTGTGAATCTTATTCGTTCATCAAAAAATATTGGGATTGAAGGGTGGAATTATGCCTTGAAGCAAGTTAGAGGTAAATATGTAGTAATGCTGGATGACGATGCATATATTGAGGGAGATATTCTTGAACGATCAGTAAAGTTATTTGAAATGGACAAAAAAAATGGAATTATTGCCCTTCGAGCAGTAAACCCACAAACTGGTATTGACTTCCTATATGAATACCCTACAGGTATTCTTTCATATTGGGGTTGCTGTGCAATATTACGTATGGAGATGCTTTTAAAAATCGGATATTATGATGAGTGCTTCTTTTTTCAAGCGATTGAGTTAGATCTTTCAATTCGAGCTAGAAATGCGGGATATAATATTGTTGCTCCTAAAGATTTATTTGGTTATCATATGACTTCTGTTGGTGGTATTCAGAGCCCCTCAAAATTTTATTATTCTCGTAGAAATTTGATAATAATAGCATGTAAGCATTTTTCTGGATATGTGTTCATTAAAATATTAGTATATCTTGTGTTTATGACACTATACTTTAGTAGAAATTATAGATTTAAAACTTGGTTTAAAGCAATAATTGATGGAGTATATCTTGGGTTTAAGCAAAAAAGATGTGTAGCATCTAAAAAAATTCAAAGCGAATATGCTAACTCTTTTGCTGAATTTATTTCTCCTCATCAGCAATTAGAAATTTGGGGGAATCGCGACTTCTGGATTTCAAAACCTGAACAATATCCAGATATAAATACAACATATCAAATCCCTAGTAAAATAGGAAGGCTACTTCTTTTTTTCCACCGATTAAATATAGATGGAGCTAGTTTAATAGCCTTACGAGCTCTTCGTTCTTCCCGTTTTCGAGAACGATTTCCTAAATTAACCGTTATATCTCAATCCGATGGTGTGTTACGAGAAGAACTTGAGAAACTGGGTGCACTAATAAAAATAATACCACTAGATATGTCTGAAAAGGAACCATTTCTTGAATCGGTATTTAAGGATGAAATAATTAGATTAATATCTGTACATGAAAAAATATGGGTAAACACGATTGATTTTCCAGCACTATTATTTGAAACTCTCACAGAAACTGATGTTCATGGTATCGTTTTAAGTCATGAATCACTATCTCAAAACAGTGCAGTAATTGAGGAGGGGCTTAATTTTTCTGAAAGAAAACAAAACGCGCTTCATGTAATTGCAGAGAAATCATCATTGTTAGTTGGTTTTACTTCAACAAGCACTGTAGAATATGCAAAACAGAGACTGGCTACAAATAATGTCATAAGAATATTAACTGGAATTGAAAAGCCTGATGTTGATTTTGGAAAAAACCGATTTATTGACCTAAAAAATAATAATGATGCTCGATTGGAATTCCTTGTAACAGGTTGGTTTTGTAAAAGGAAAAACCAACGAATTATGAAGGATATTTTTTTCGACCTTGAAAAAAGAACAATAAATAATGCAAATATCTATAGAGATTGGCATGCCACATTTGTAGGTACTCCTTTTGAAAATAGTGATTATTTCGGATTTATGCAGGAATGTAGGCAATATATATCAGCAGATCGTTTAACCTTTTTAGGCCAAATCCCCCATGTTGATTTCCTGCATTTGATGAATCAGTCTCATGTTGTGATAATTCCATCTCTGGGTGAAGCTTTGTGTGTCACTGCAATGGAAATGCTGTTTCAAGGAGGAATTGTAATTCATTCGGATTGTGAAGGATCTGAAGATCTATTCCAAGGTGAATATCTCTCACAATGTGTGTACAATCGTTATGATCACCAGATGCTTCTTGATCGACTATTAATGGTTCTTAACAGAGACCAAATAATGAATTTAATAAAGATTGGAGATGCAGGAATTATTCAGATGGAGAATAATTTTACCGTAGAAAAATATGTTGAAGGCCTTTTATCTATTTTTAACACGACCGATTCATCTGAATAGTGGTTTTTCTACGAATGAGTATTCATAGAGGTCAAAAACTAAAAGATGTCAATTTCCTTTTTTTTGAATTATAGTGTGTTACAAAAATAATTAGAATAATACTTCAGACATAGTTATGGATTAAGAGCATTTTGACCAATCGATGGCAACGAACAAGTTTAGAAAAATGATTATATTAAAGCAAATTCCGGATACTATAATGTAAAAGAGATGAACCCCTAATCTAAACTATAATAATATGGACCATTGAATATAATAAGTAGAAGGTATTTTGACAATTATGAAGAAGTGTTTAATTTTAGGAGGAAATGGGTTTATTGGATCAAATCTTGCCAGAGGATTACTACTGGATAAGGGATACTCAGTCAGGGTTTTTTGTTCAATAAATTCCCAATTAAATAATTTATCAGATATTGTCGATGATATTGAAATTTTTCGTGGGAATTTTTTGAGTGAGGTAGATCTTAAAGAAGCATTAGTGGATATAGATTATGTATTTCATTTTATATCTTTGACCACACCAGCATCCTCAATATTCGACCCTCTTTTTGACATACATACAAATATTATTGGAACAGTGCAATTATTTGAAATTGCCAAAGATATGGGGATTGAAAAAATAATTTATTCATCATCAGGAGGAACAGTCTATGGTGATAGTGATGAAGATTTTTTCAAGGAGAATAACTGTATTAATCCTCAAAGTCCCTATGCAATATCAAAATGTGCAGTTGAGCAATATTTAAAGTATTATAAGCGGATTTATGGATTAAATTATTTAATTCTTCGATATTCAAATCCCTATGGTGAGGGACAAAACCCACAAGGGAAACAGGGTGTGATCCCAATATTTATTAACACAATAAAAAAAGGTGGTTCTCCCATAATATTTGGTGATGGAACAGCGATAAGAGATTATATATATATAAAAGATGCAGTCGATGCAACCATACAATTATTGCAAACAAAAAATAATTCCCAGATATACAATATTGGTAGTGGTGAAGGTACCTCATTAAACGAGATTATTGAGATTATTTCAGATATTACTCAAAAAGAAATAATTCCAAACTATTTAGATGATTCCAAAGTCTACGCTAAAAGAATTGTACTTGATATTTCAAAAATTTATAATGATATAGGATGGAATCCGCAAGTTACCCTAAAAGAAGGGATAAAGAAGTTATGGGATAGTCAAATTTGATGAGTTTCTAAAACTGTTATTTGCCACTGGGTCTTCTGGCACTCAATAAGATCATCCACCTTAAACAGAGATGTTTTGATCACTATACTAAGCGACTGAATACTTTATTAATAATGCCTGATGAATAATACTCTATGCGTAGGTTAACCGTAATTAATGCCCAATCAATGGGAAATTTGCTTCAAAATGAAATTCATAGAAAATGACGAGTCAAGATATGATCACCGTTTGCACGGAGTATTGCTCGTTGCTTTGGGATACTCTTGCTCTGAATCAGCCAAAATGTTAGGCCATACTGTCACTACGATAGAAAACTGGGTAAATCGCTTAAATAAAGGGGGATTAAATTCATTAAGGGATGAAATCCATACTGGACGTCCTCCTTCTCTCTCTGAACCTCAATTGAATGATATTCGTAAAGATATTGCTCAGGATCCTAAAAATTTAGGGTATGATCAAAATCTCTGGGATGGAAAACTTCTAAGTCATCACATATTACTCCAATATGGTATCACTTTAAGCGTAAGACAATGTCAAAGACTCTTTCATAAAATGGAATTTAGACAGAGAAAACCACGACCTATCAGTTCTAAAGTTGATAAAAAGAAACAAGAATGTTTTAAAAAAACTACGTCAGAAGATTCAAAGCGGGAAATATGAAGTATGGAGCACAGATGAATGTCACTTCCAGCAAAATGGAACAAGATGTAGGATGTGGATTCCTAAAGAGATCAAAAATCCTACTGTAAAACAAGAACCGACCCGACATAAAATAAGCGTTTTCGGAACTGTCAATAATAACGATGGAAGATTTGTGTATAGCATCAATCCGGTTTTTAATGCCCAAACTTTTCTTGAACACTTAAAGCAAGTAATTCAATTTCGGGCCAAGAAAAAGAAAATTTTACTCATTATCGATAACGCAAGATACCATCATGCGATATTACTGAAACCTTGGCTTGAAGAAAATAAACGGAAAATAGAACTCTTCTTTTTTACCATCACACAGTCCGGAGTTGAATCCCGTAGAATTAGTTTGGAAGGAAACTCGGTATTCTGAAACACATAATCGCGATTTTCCATCCCTACAATCATTGTCAGGATCCATTACTGGGGTATTTGAAAAATGGAGCATGCCTAATGACTCATTAAGATCATTATGCAAAATTAATTATGTCGTTTAGTATAGTTTGTGATTCGAATATCTTTTATCTTTCACTTCAGTTTTTTTTGACAAATTAGTTCTGGAAATGGACCATTAAGATTAATTACAAATGGTGATCTATCCGACACTCGGCAGTTACAACCCAACTTTGCTACTTTGACTATTGAGACTCAATCAGTACATCCACTATTACCCTACATTCCCGCCCACTCATAACGAGGTACTCCTCCATTATCACTGAAATACCAAAGCAGATTATCAATCTATCTGATGTAATATAACTAAAGCTAATCACTATGTGGTGGATGGAGTTGAGGGGGATGAAGATAAATGACCAAACTTTTATCGCATAGATAGTATGTATAGTGGATATACAGACAATGAAGGATATTAGAATATGTATAATAGGCGGAGCCGGTTATATCGGATCTCACGTCGACCTTTTCTTAAGAGATCGAGGCTACTTAACAGTCCTTATTGATAACGAGGATCGGGGCCACCGGGACGCAATATTACATGATGACTATATTAAAGTAGATATCCGGGATACCCATACTTTAAAAACCATATTTGAACATTATAAATTCTCTATAATAATGCACTTTGCCGCATATGCATACGTCGGGGAATCAGTTCATGAACCTCTTAAATATTATAACAACAATCTCGGGGGCATAATCTCACTCCTCGAATGTATGCAACATCATAATGTTAAAAAACTGATCTTCTCCTCCACATGTGCAACCTATGGAAACCCAAATTACCTCCCAATAGATGAGAAACATCCACAAAAACCAGTCAATCCTTACGGCTGGAGTAAACTCATAGCTGAACAAATCATGTCAGATTGTGACGCTGCCTGGGGCCTGAAAACTGTAGCACTCAGATATTTCAACGCAGCCGGAGAGGATCCACAAGGAAGGGCCCACGAACGACATGATCCTGAAACTCATCTTATTCCTCTGGTTCTTCATGCCGCTGCAGATCCAACAAAGGAGATCCAGATCTTTGGAACGGATTATGACACTCCTGATGGTACCTGCATTAGGGATTATATTCATGTCACAGATTTGGCACAGGCACATGTTCTTGCGCTTGAATATTTGCTCAAAGGAGGAGAGAGTCAGGTCTACAACCTTGGCAATGGAACTGGATATTCAGTAAGGGAAGTAATTGATGCAGCAAAAAGGGTGACCGGAAAAGAAATCGTAGTTCGGGAATGTCCACGGCGTCCAGGCGATCCCCCTGCTCTTGTAGGCAGTGCCAACAAAATTATAAAAGAATTAGGATGGAAACAAACAATTCCAAATCTTGAGGATATAATCCGAACGGCGTGGAGAGGATAATATCCAATCATTAGGTGATTGAAGGTTATGACGCTTCAATCATCGCCCGAAGCCCATACTCAAGAACCACCTTTGGTTCCCATTTCAATACTTTTGCGGCTTTGGAAATATCAGGGAACCGCCGGATAGGATCATCTGGAGGCAGAGGGTGATAACTGATTTCAGACTTTGAATCTGTAATCTCAATAATTTTCTTTGCAAGACTCATAACTGACATCTCAAGAGGGTTTCCAATATTGACCACGGCTCCATTGATCCCATCATACCCGGCAAGTTTCAGAAGTCCGGTAACCTGGTCAGTTACATAGCAAAAACTCCGGGTCTGTGATCCATCACCAAAAATGGTAATTGGGAGGTTTTTTCTTGCTTGATCAAGGAACCGGGGAATTACCCTCCCATATAACCCATCACTTCGCATTCGTGGGCCATACGTATTGAATATCCGGGCGATTCTGACATCAAGTTTATGCTGCCGATGATATGCCATACAATATGCTTCGCCAGCACGTTTTGCTTCATCATAGCATCCTCTGATGCCGAGAGTATTAACATTCCCCCGGTAGGTTTCAGGTGTTGGAAAAACCTCCGCTTCTCCGTATATCTCGCTGGTTGAAGTAAAAAGAAATCTTGCATTATATTTCTTAGCGATTCCTAATGCACGCATGGTTCCAAGTGTATTCGATTTTAAAATTTGGATCGGATAATGTTCAAATTCAAGTGGGCCAGCTCTGGATGCAAGGTGACAGACCAGATCCACCGGGCACTCAGGATCAAATGGTTCTGATATATCATGGATGATTCTGGTAAAACCTGGGTTATCAAGAAGGTGATCTGTATTTTCAGGTCTTCCGGACGCATAATTATCCAGGCAAATAACATTGGCACCTTTACCCAATAGCGTTTCACACATCCAGGATCCAAGAAAACCTGAACCCCCGGTGACTAGTACTTTCATCCCCTGGTAGTCGATATCTTGTAAACCAGCAAGAATCCGGTTCATATCTTCTTCATCTGAATAATGCTCGTTCATTGGCTCCTCCTGGTGCATACCTTTTCCTGAAGAATCGAAATCAGATCATCATGGAACTCGTCCCGGGATAAAGCGAGTTCAAAAAAGGCCTTCATCCAACCAATCTTATCCCCGATGTCATATCTCCGGCAATTCGTAGTTATTCCAAGAGACTGGGAGAGTCTTTTTATGGCATCGGTAAGTTGAATCTCCCCCCCTTTTCCCGGTTTGATCTCTTTAAGATGGGTGTAAATTTCTGGTGTAAAGAGATAACATCCAATAGCACCTAAATTTGATGGTGCGTCCTTAACAGCAGGTTTTTCAACAATGTTATTAATCTGATAGATATTCTCTTCGATGAGTGTACCGTCAATAATTCCATAATCGGGTATTTTTTTTTCAGGCACTGGTTCTACTGCAATAATTGACTTTCCATATTTCTCATAAGCCTGGATCATCTGCGAGGTACAAGTTTTCTCACCATCAGGAGCTATTGTGATGGTGTCTCCGAGCAGTACAACAAAAGGCTCATTATTACAATGTTTTTCAGTCAGGAGAATTGCATCTCCAAGACCTTTTGGTTCCCTTTGTCTAATATAATGAATATTGGGAATGTCACTCAAATCAATGAACGCATCAGAGGCCTCGCTCCCTGTATTCAGCGATAATTTATTCTCCAGTTCAATGCACCGATCAAAATGATCTTCAATAGCCCTCTTATTTCTCCCAGTGATAATAATGATATCATCAATACCAGATCGAATCGCTTCTTCGACGACATACTGGATAACAGGTTTATCCACTACCGGGAGCATTTCTTTGGGTTGAGCTTTGGTGATCGGAAGAAAACGGGTTCCAAGACCTGCTGCAGGAATCACTACCTTATTTACTGTGTTTTTCATGTTACCAACAGATTCCTTCAACATCATCCCGGTTCAGCATACGCCTTCCTTCCAAAATGACAGCAGGTTGTTTCATGAGAGAAAATTCATCTGACAAATGGGAGAACTGAGGCCATTCAGTCATTACCAGGCAACAATCTGCATCCTGGAGGGCAGCAGACACTGACTCAGCATATGATATAGAGGGAATAATCGTTTTCATATGTTCAGATGCCATTGGATCATACGCATGAACATCTGCACCATCCTGTATCAAAGCGTTGATTACCGGAATTGAGCGGGAATCACGAATATCATCAGTGTTATCTTTAAATGCAAGGCCCAGAATCGCAATTTTCTTCCCCTTTACAGAACCAAGTTTCTTTTTGACCAGATTAACCATTTTTAGTGGTTGCTGTTCATTTACTTCAATAACGGAGCGTAATAATATCGGATCCTCCCCTACCTCTTTTGCCAAACTGATCAGCGCTGAAACATCCTTGGGAAAACAACTACCTCCAAATCCGGCCCCTGCATTCAGAAAATGAGGTCCTATACGATGGTCAAGACCAACTCCCTTCATCACCTCATACACATCCACTCCCAGTTTTTTGCAGATATTGCCGATTTCATTTGAAAATGATATTTTTGTCGCTAAAAAGGCATTCGCAGTATATTTTATCATCTCTGCTGCAGTCAGAGAGGTACAAATCACGTTTCCATTTAGAGATGTATAGAGAGTGCGAAGAATTGTTTCAGCCCTCTTATCACTAGATCCAATTACTATCCTATCAGGGTGTAGAAAATCTTCAATTGCCCTTCCCTCACGTAAAAATTCAGGATTCATGCAAAACCCGACACAATTTGCAGTTTTTAATGAGTTGCCTAGTACTTCAGGTATTACTATTTTTTCACATGTCCCTGGAGGAACAGTACTTTTCACCGTAACAACAGGATAGCCTGGATGATTCATCAAAGAAGTCCCGATAGATATTGCTGCAGATCTGATATATTGAAGATTTGAAGAACCATCATTATTTGGTGGTGTCCCTACGCAGATAAACACAATATCACTGGTTGATACACTCTCATATGAAGTCGTAGCAGTTAAGCGGTTTCCAACAGTATCCTTAAGAATTTTTTCTAAACCCTGTTCATATATAGGGGGAATTCCCATATTTATTGAAGAGGCTTTCTGTTCGTCAACTTCAATGATTGTAACCTTATTTCCAAGGTATGCAAAACAGGCCCCGGTTACAAGTCCGACATACCCCCCACCAATTATCGAAACTGAAAAAGTTGCTGACATTCATTATGATATTGATTGAGCAAATTCATAAATGATTGCGAAACCCATTCACAAGGAGTAAAATTTAGTATTCCTTGATTAAATGGAAATTCAAATGTTTTTGACAAATTTTTAGTACCTTTGGGATCGCAATTTCGGATATGTGTGATTTGAGGAGTTTTTCACGTGCTGAATTTCCTATGGACATTCTGATTTCATCATGTGCAAGTAAAAATATAACCCTCTTTGCCATAGCTTCAGCATCTTCGAATGGAACCACATATCCAGCTCCATTTCGAATAAAATCAGGCATCCCACCTGAATTTTCAAAGCAGATAACCGGAAGAGAACATTCACATGCCTCAAGTGCTACCAATGGAAATGGATCTTCGCGAGATGGTAATAAGAAAATATCAGCTGCACTGAAATAATCCCGGGGATTTTTAGAAAAACCCGGAAATAATATCTGCTCTTTATACAAATTACTCTTTACAAGATTTCCCAGTGATGACCCTTCAAGAGGAGGAGACAACTCACCAACCCAAATAAAGAAAATATCCTTTTTTCCTGATGCTGAAAGAACGGCCTGAGCAACAGATACAAAAATATCAACCCCCTTTCTCCATACATCCAAACCACAACCCACAACAATCTTGCCATCAATTGGAAGGCTTAAAAAAGAACGCAAGGCTTCTTTATCACATTTTGATTTTGAACTTAGTTTAATAAAATCATGGATGATTTCAATTTTTTCTTCCTGACATCCATATGACTGCACAAGATTCTGAGCTACTGGATCAGATACTGCAATAATCGAAGATGAATTTTTTGCAAGACTGATCATAGTTTGATTATCCACCGCCATCCGGATTAGCTTGTCCAGTTCATGTACATGAGTAATTATTGGTTTGTTGAATTTGGTTAAAATTTCAATTAGTTCTGCAGAAACAACAGTATTTACATAAATAAATCCGGGCTCCTGAACAAAGTTTTTTATTACTTCAAAAGGAGGAACAAACCCCTGTTTTAAGCACAACACATGAGATACCTTGCTGTACTCAGGAAGAAGCGAACCACCACGTAATAAAATCAAAAAGATATTTGAAAGAGTATTTGCTGATAACCACTGGATTAAATACAAAAGAACCAAAGGTGCCCCAGTATATGTAGCCTCGTGGCCAATAAACAAAATATTCGGATATCGTCTAGCACAATCTATTTTTTGATTTTTTTGAGATCTAAAAGAATTTGACTCATTTTTTTTTATAATAGAGGATTTTTGTTCTGCGGGGGAGGAACGAGGCCATGAATTATTTGTATCATTCACAATAAAGTGAACCAGAGGATTCACTTCTTCATCATAGATGTCGAGATTATGAGATAGATAGTAAGAAGTGCAAAACAATGGACTTGGATCTCTCATTTCCCTCCACCCAAACCAGATATAGTGAGTGATCGGTTTTAAACCAGTTATTTGTATATCAGAGTAGTAAGAGAGATACCAATTAGAATCAAAAAAATTAGATCTTCTAATTAATTGATACTCATGTTTTAACACAACCCTTGTAATGGAATTAATTGTGCAAGAAAAGACAAAAATCCAACATGCTAATAAATATGGGTAACGTGATAAGAGGCCATTGATTTTTCTAAAATATTTATATAATAGTTTTATTGCATTATTTATTGTGTGTTTTCTATTCTTTCTTTGAAATTTTCTAAAACTGGTTACTCCCATAACACCACCGTATCATCTTTGCTAATGAATAAACGAATATTTTCTATAATCATTCTTATTCATCTATCATAGGTTTTTAGAACAGATGAGAATAGACATATTCACTAATTACTAAACGCAATACCACGGATATACCGCAAAATACCAAAGATATAGGGCTTTTTTATTTGACCTTTCCTCTTTTTTATTATAGATGGGAGAAAGCAAATACCATCCCATTTTGCTTTTATTGCAACTTTGCCTTGCCCTCTTAATGCATAATACCCAACTACACCAATCGTCCTTCCAACGGTCCAAGGAAAAACAAATAGTAGTAACCACCAGGGATAATTTTTCACAGGATACCAGAGAATATTTCGGTTCCCATAATACACAGAAATATCAGATTCAATTCCAGCAATACCTCCATGATGATGATAAACTACAGCTTGTGGAATATACCGACACTTCCATCCAGTTAATTGTGCACGGATTACTAGATCAAGATCTTCCATATACAAAAAAAAATCGTTATCAAAACCTCCTGCTTCAAAAAAAGTTACTCGCCTAAATAACGCAGCACCTCCACTGGGACCAAGTATGTCTTCAGATTGATCGTATTGTCCTGAATCTTCCGCCCCCAAGCCCCTATCCCATGCAGCCCCTGAAAGAGAAATGCATATTCCTGTTGAATTTATTCTTCCATCAGGATATTTCATTTTCGGACCATACATGCCATATCCATCATACTTTTGGATCGCTTCATACATGGTAGCCAAGAATTCAGGACATAAGATAATGTCGACATTAAGAAAAAGAAAAAACTCACCTTTTGCAATATCTGCTCCATCATTACAGCCACCTGCAAACCCTCGATTAAATTGGTTCACAATGAGATGAATATCAGGAGAGAAACTTTGAACAAACGCAACACTGCCATCTGTTGATGCGTTGTCTACAAGAATTATTTCAAAATCATCATAGGTTTGAGCATATAGGGAATCAAGTAGATCAGTAAGGAACGAAATACCATTATAATTAATTATAATCACACTAAATTGGAGCATATTAATTTAAAAACCGAACTATTCCAGATTATTCATTTAATGCACAAATACATGATACATTGATATGATTAAACTTGTTATCATCAATTATGACTATTAAATGGTATAGCAAACAATAAGAAATTTAAGTTTTACAACTATGCATAAAAGATGACATTCCATAACAACATAATATCAGGTGAACCTATTGACATGTAAAGGTATTATTCTTGCAGGAGGATCTGGCTCACGCCTCTATCCTCTCACAAAAACCATCTCTAAACAGCTTCTTCCTATATACGACAAACCTCTAATTTATTATCCATTATCCGTCCTGATGCTTGCAGGAATAAGGGATATCTTAATTATCTCAACCCCCCGGGACCTGCCACTGTACAAAGAACTCTTTGGAGATGGTTCACAACTGGGAATTTCTTTCTCGTATGCAGTTCAGGAGCAGCCACGAGGCCTTGCCGAGGCATTTATTATTGGTGAATCATTTATAGGTGATAACCGGGTTGCACTCATCCTTGGCGATAATATATTCTATGGCCAACATTTTTCAGAAACTCTAAAAAATATTGCAACCCAGACATCAGGTGCGACAATTTTTGGGTACTTTGTCCGGGATCCATCTGCATTTGGTGTCATAGAATTCAACTCGGAAGGAAAAGCAATATCTATCGAAGAAAAGCCAAAAAATCCCAAATCTCACTATGCTGTTCCAGGTTTGTATTTTTACAACAATGATGTCGTTGAGATTGCTAAAGGACTCACCCCCTCAGCAAGAGGGGAGATTGAAATAACAGATATCAACCAGACATATCTTAAAAGAGGTAAATTAAACGTAGAACTTTTTGGAAGGGGGATGGCATGGCTTGATTCAGGAACCCATGATTCCCTTCTCGAAGCAGCACAGTTTATCGAAACTATCCAAAAACGTCAGGGTTTTTATGTTGCTTGTATCGAAGAGATTGCATATCAGCTTGGATACATAGATAGAAATCAACTTCTTGAACTCGCAAAATGCCTTGAAAAAGCGGATTATGGTAAATATCTAATAGACCTTGCAAACGGAGTTGAATGATAAGTATGGGAAAAATAATTATTACGCAAACAAACCTTGATAATGTCCTCCTCATAGAACCACATCTATTCATCGATTCGAGAGGCTTCTTTGTAGAGAGTTATAATAAGAAAGACTTTTCTGATGCCGGAATTCTCGATGAATTCGTTCAGGACAACCATTCTAAATCTCAAAAAGGAGTTCTTCGAGGTCTGCATTTTCAGTACCCTCATTCTCAAGTAAAATTAGTACGGATCATTAAAGGTTCCGCCTATGATGTTGTTGTAGACATTAGAATAGGATCTCCTACATATGGCATGTACATTGGTGTAACACTAACCGAACTATCACCAAAAATGCTATTTATTCCTCTTGGATTCGCACATGGATTCTTAGTGCTTGAAGATAATACAGAGGTGATGTACAAAGTTACAGACTGGTATTACCCACAAGGTGACGCCGGGCTCTTGTGGAATGATCCTGCACTAAAAATATCATGGCCATTAAAGGAATATGGAATTGAAACCCCGATTCTTTCTGAAAAAGATATATGTCACCCAAAATTCAGAGAATTTAAATCCCCTTTCATTTATCACCAATAATAAGGGAGACTAATATGAGAATCGTGATTACAGGTTCATCTGGACAGTTAGGTAAGGATATCACGAAAGCCTGTAGAAATCAAGGTCATATGGTGACTGTATACGGATCCAAGGATTTAGATATCACCCGATACGAAGATGTATTGAGCAAAATTCAAGAATTACACCCGGATATTATCATCAACTGCGCTGCAGATAATGCCGTTGATCAGGCTGAAACCGACTGGGAAAAGGCATTTTCGGTTAATGGGCTTGGCCCCAAATATCTGGCTATAGCAGCATCAGCAGTAAATGCCGTCCTGATTCATTACTCTACAGATTATATCTTCAGCGGAACAGCTAGATATCCATACACATTAGACAAATGTCCTGCCCCGATCAGTCGATATGGGGAGAGTAAACTTCTTGGCGAACAGATGGTCATGAGGCATTCAACAAAGTATTTTCTCATACGTGTTTCATGGGTATTTGGCCCCGGAAACACTAACTTTGTAAAGAAAGTGCTTGAGTGGAGCGATAACAACAATCAAATTGTTGTGGTTGATGATCAGGTTTCATCACCAACATATACCCAGGATCTTGCTCGTGCTACAATGGATATAATGAATTCAAAACAATTTGGACTCTATCATATTTCAAACACGGGATATTGCTCCCGGTTTGAATGGGCAAAATACATTCTCAATCTAATCGGATGGACCGGAACACTCAACCCTGGAAAAAGTGATGACTTTAAAACCCCGGCTACACGCCCTAAATTTTCTGTTCTGGATAATTTTGGAACGAAACAAACCATTGGGTACGATCTCCCTCACTGGCAGGATGCAACTGAACGATTCCTGAAAGAAATCGAGAGGATCTAATCTATGTATATTCTGGTAACAGGAGTGGCAGGGTTCATTGGAGCAAACTTTGTTTACAATTATCTGAAAAACCACCCAGATCATACAATTATTGGATTAGATGCCCTGACATATGCAGGTAACCTGGAAAATTTTGAAGAACTACCATCAGAGGCAAATTCACGCTTTGTCTTTGTGAGAGGAGACATTATGAACCCTTCAGATGTTTCTTCAATTTTTTCAACGTGGAGTATTCAGGGAGTGATAAACTTCGCTGCAGAATCGCATGTTGACCGCTCAATTCATGATCCATCGATATTTATAAAAACAAACATTCTTGGCACACATACCCTTCTTGATGCATCACATAAAGCCTGGTATTCTAATGGAAAGTGGAAAGGTGGTGTAAAATTCCTTCAGGTTTCAACAGATGAAGTATATGGAAGCCTTGGCCCCGATGGCGTATTTTCCGAGAATACTCCTCTTGATCCCCATAGTCCGTATTCAGCAAGTAAAGCCGGATCTGATCTCATTGTAAAGGCGTACCACGACACCTTTGGAATGCCAACCGTAATAACAAGATGCTCAAATAACTACGGTCCGTACCAATTCCCTGAAAAACTTATCCCTCTTGTTATAACTCGTGCCCTTGCTCATGAAGCCATTCCAGTATATGGCGACGGCAAACAAATCCGTGACTG
Source organism: uncultured Methanospirillum sp. (assembly GCF_963668475.1). Lineage (GTDB taxonomy): Archaea > Halobacteriota > Methanomicrobia > Methanomicrobiales > Methanospirillaceae > Methanospirillum. The sequence continues at coordinate 2,898,868 of NZ_OY764544.1, read as the reverse complement.
GCTCTATGTAAACGACCATTGCCATGCGATTGATCTCGTTTTTCATAAAGGGAAGATTGGAGAAACGTACAATGTTGGAGGATCAAATGAACAGGAAAATATTGCGATTGTAAAGATGATCCTAAAAGTATTACAGGAAATAACAGGAGAACCTGCAATTCATGAAGGATTAATAACTCACGTACCTGATCGCCTGGGACATGATAGAAGATATGCAATCGATGCATCAAAAATAAAGACAGATTTGGGATGGAAACCAAATACCAGGTTTGAAGACGGAATCCGAGATACTATCACATGGTACCTTCACCATCAGAATTGGTTGGAGAGGATTGTATCAGGGGAGTATAAAGAGTTTTACAAACTAAATTATGAATCCAGATGATTTCGGTTCATTTTAATAGAACACCAATATTCTTTGAAAAAACACATTAACTAGAATAAAACCTTATTGATCTGGTGGTTCACTGTATCCTGAATATGAGTCGAAAAACTGCCTATATCAAATTCTGACGCCCGTTCAAGACAAGCTGACCGGTATGATTCGGGATCTCTGGATATTTCTTTAACTCCCTCAACTAAATCTGACACATATGGAGGAACTAGTACTCCTGTTCCGGTAGTCACTGTTTCACGATATCCACCCTGGTTTACTGCAACCACAGGTTTTCCACTCGCCATTGATTCTATAGGAGTTAAACCAAAATCCTCATGATACGCTGTAGTAATATGACCCTTACAATGAGCATAAAGTGAAAGTACTTCCTCTTCTTCAATTTCACCTAAATACGTGACATTACTTGGGAGGTCACTCAATATTTTTCTAGCATAATGCGATGTCTGATCACCTTTGGAATACCCACCAACAATAACCAAATTTTCCTTTGACAGTGAACGAAACGCCTCAATTTGGAGTTCAAGCCTTTTTTCAGGATATATTCGATTAACAGATAACCAGAAATCACCATATTCACTACATGAGTATTTCTTTGTATCAACAGGAGGGTAAATTACAGAACTCGTTCGATTTAGGTATGAAGCAACTCTTTCTGCAACAGTGTGAGAAATTGAGATTATTGAGTCTACAGATTTTACAGCCCTTATATTCCATCGACAGTGAGCAGCAACCCATGAGGCAAAAAAAGGTTTTTGACTAAAACTCATACCATGTAAATATTTATGATAATTGTCGTAAAAAGCTCGGACAGGTGTATAGCAATACCACAGATTTGGATGATGTAGGGTAGCTGCATGGATACTCCAGTTACCAGTGAAAACAAAAAAATCATAATCATCCAGATAATTAATTTTTGAAAAAAGAACAGATGCAGAGATTTGCTTTAATGGACTTTTTCTTATTGTTTTACCAATAGACAAGACAGGAACTTTAGGGTTGAGAATCGATAGTGCCTCTGTATCTGTTGTTATAATATCCGCATGAAGTATTTGTGCAAGATTGAGAACTGTAATTTCGCCACCGCCTATTGCTCCAAAATAGTCATGAAATATCCCAATTTTCATGCAACACTCTCTCTAAAATAAAAATGTATCATATTAGATTACTACGAACTAATATCACTTTTATTAACATTTAGTCTATCTTAAGATTTTTGGAAAATCTACCGGTTTTTCGCTCTATTCTAGTCATCACCATAAAAAAGGGAAACAAAAAAAAGTTGAATGGAATGGTTACAGAATAATAATTTCTCTAACAAGACAACGCAATTAATCCTTCTTCCACCACCGGTCTGAAAGCTCCCACCTGATGATCGGATCACTTTTTCCAATCGGATCAAGCCCAAAAGCACGCATGTCAGCATCAACCATGATCTTCATCAATTCAGGAAATTTAATCATGGTTTCCACCCAATATTCTGCTCTTATTTGCGTGAATCAGCCTGAAGCGCTTCAACTTCAGTTGGTCGGAAATACTTTTGATCAATGCGGACATGTTCCTCTGCCTCAAGTCCGATATACACAAACGCAGCATTCACAAATTCCTGCACACTGTGGATCTCCCCTGTCCCAATCACATAATCATCATGTTTTTCCAGTTGCAGAATACGCCACATACATTCTACATACTCAGGAGAAAAACCCCAATCTCGTTTGGCATTAAGATTTCCAAGGGAAAGATACTTTTCGTTCCCAGCTAGAATTGCCGCAATCCCCTGGGTGATTTTTCTTGGGAAAAATTTCTCCCCGCCATGGGGATTCATGATTAAAAAGAATCCCTTACATGAAACATACCATGTCCGTCGTGGTAATTCCCAGCCATCCAGTATGAATACACTTTAGCACAAGCCATACCGACTCCTCATACTAGGGAGGAGCAATATGCCCGAACATCTCACTTGAGGATGCCTGATAGAATCTGACATCCGGATTACTCCACCGTATAGCCTCCAGCAGACGAGTTGTGCCAAGATCGGTCACATTTCCAGTGCACTCCGATATCTCAAAACTCACACGGATATGGCTTTGGGCACCCAGATGATAGATCTCATCGGGTTTGATATTATAGAGAATATGGGAGATCATTTCAGAGTCTGAAAAATCCCCATAATGAAAGAATAATCATTTCTCTGGGTCGTGCTCATCAATATAAAAATAATCAATACGACCGGCGAACGAGCACGTGGACAACATATCCCTTTGATAACAGGAACTCTACCAGATATGACCCATCCTGTCCGGTGATGTCGATAATGAACGCAATTTTTCTATCTATTCTCGAATACACATCAACACTAAGAAACCAAAAACCTTTCATTCTTAAAACGGTGATTTTTCCATAATCTCACCATCAACTCATATAATTGTGGAGACAATTTCTTGAATCTCCCTACAAAACCGCTCAATTCCGCCGAACTCTTTCGCCCTCTGGATACATGCATTTTTGTATTTGGTCGGATCCTTCCCGACGACCTGAACTGCTGCAATAATGGCTTGTACTGTTGGCTCAATGAGCAGGCCGGTCTCTCCATGAATAATAGTCTCCTTAAATCCACCTTCATAAACTGCAATCACAGGTTTACCTGAGGCCATAGCCTCCAACGGTGTTATTCCAAAGTCCTCATCTATTGCTGTGCAGATCAATCCCCGGCAAGTGCCATATAAATCGGTAAGTGTTTCTGATGGTACAGATCCAAGTATCTTCACATTCCTCGGGAGGTTCTCCACAATTCTTGTTGAATAGCGTATTGCATGATCACCGCTTCCTGCCCCACCGACTATTACGAGTGACTCCCTAGGAAGCTGACGAAACGCCTCTATCTGAAGTTCTATACGTTTTTCAGGGTACAACCGGTTTACTGATAGCCAGAATTTCCCAGATTCCTTAAATGAAAACCGGTCCAAATCAACAGGAGGATAAACAACCCGTGCCTCACGGCCATAATAACGGCGGATCCTGGATGCAGTGTTGTGAGAATTAGTTATTATCTCATTAACTTCTGCAATCGCATTCTGGTCAATAATACGTTGATGTTTTACCCATACACGATAAAAAGGTCTGAAAAAAAAAGGCAACCGTTGCTCAAAGAGTTCAGCAAGATCATAGAGAGCACGTACAGGAGTGTGACAGTACCATATGTTAGGATGATGCAATTTAGATGCACGCGGGGCCCAATTCCCACTAAATATAAAAAAGTCATATGACCAGGTCAAATCTGCATTGGAAAAGCGCCATGCAGCAGACATCTGTTTCAAAACCGGAAAGGGAATAATCTTTCCAATCGAATGAATAGAGATCCCAAGACTTTTAGGTAACGCTGTTTCTTTACACTCTGTTGTGATCAAATCAGCTGAGAGACAGTATGCCATCATAGTTGCAACCTGCTCACCTCCACCAATTGAGCTAAAATAATCATGGAATACAGCACATCGCATGGTTTCTTACATATAGGTAGAGCAGGGTAATACTTGATCCGAAACCCTACTACGCATCCAAAGGGGAGATGGATCCCAGAAATGCTTGCTAAAATGGAATGACGAGATTGGTCGATCTCCATCCAGGGCAGGTATGAATACGTCTCATCAGGATATTGTTATTTTACCACCATATAAAAACGATTTTTTTACCTTTTTCCTTAAATAAATGCCATTTCACCCCCTGATATTAATCGACAAAATATTAGGATCAGATGGGGGTTATTTAGCAAAAATAACCATAAATAGAGATAATTAATAGAGAGATAACCCAGACTATAAAAATCGATAATTTGTAGAGCAATCAGAAACGCATTTAATATTCATCCAATTCATTGGAATCCAGAAAGGATGAAAAAATGGTGAGTCGTACGCATACAGAGATAGACGAATTAATAATTTGGACCTGACGCAGGCAAGTGTTCGTATAAGTTAATCCTATTTTTACGGGATCAAATCACACCCATCTCTATCACACCGGAGCAGCATCATGCTCACCAAAATTGCAGTGAAGACCATCTGAAGACCTAGAATAATACTACAAAGAATTAACAGGGCACCCATAACCTGGGACAATTCACCAAACGAGCGGTGAATCCAGTCATACATAATACTAATTCCATTAGCCAGCCCTAATACGATAAGAACACCACCACCAAAAAGGAGATACTCAAGGGTCCGGTACCGGAGCATTGGTCTGAACCACTTTCCACAGACATCAAAGCCGTTTGTCACTGCATATGCTTTAAGGGCAACACCCATCATCACCAGTTGAAATCCACCGGTAAGAAAAACCACACCGAGAATAAAGGAGTGAAATCCCGAACCATGTGAACTCAGGAGGACAAAACCCATCATCACAAGCCCAAAGAGGGCAAAAAGTCCTCCCGGAACGGCGAGAAACGGGAGAGGTTTTTCAAGCATGATAAACCTGACATGTCGCCAGCCATCGGCAAAACTGTGAAGATTGGACGGGCTTTCCCTGGGATAATATGTGATAGGAATTTCAGCAACTTTCAGATTCTTTTTTGCTGCTTCTATCATCATTTCAGATGCAAATTCCATTCCGCCAGTATGTAGAGATAGCTGCTCAAGAACATCTTTCCTAATAGCACGAAACCCGCTGTGACAGTCTGAAAACCTGGTTCCGAAGGCGAAATTTAAAAGCCGCGTAAGTAAGGGATTGCCCAGGTACTGATGAAGAGCAGGCATCGCACCTGGTAAAATTGTACCGGTCATCCGGGACCCAATGACCATGTCCGCATCTCCCTGCCTGATTGGTCGCACTAAGTCAGAAATAATACGAAAATCATAGGTATTATCAGCATCACCAATGACTATGATGTCACCTGTTGCATGTGCAAATCCGGCCAGGTAGGCATTCCCATATCCTCGTTTTTGGGGGTGAATAACCCGGGCTCCCATCTCTGAAGCGATGACGGGAGTCTGGTCTGTTGAAGAGTCCGCAACAATGATCTCATAAGAGATACCAGCAGATTCACAGCCCTCGTTTATTTTTTTGATACAGGCCCCAATTGTTTTTTCTTCGTTTAACGCAGGGATAATGATCGATAGAACCGGACTCATTGGCTGGATTACTCCTAAAAATAATATCCCCCACAATGGCAGGATACTCAAAGACCAGAATCCTGATCTCTGATATTACTATACTTCTCTCTTCCGATGCTATTAGTTATTCTGAACTGTCCATTCGAGGTTACATGCATTCTATCCTGAAACTTATTTCCCCCAATCAGTATCATAATTCACTGGAATAACATGGACCTCACCAGGATAAAACAGAATAATACTGTCATCATTTTAGCAATTATTATTATATTTGCTCTTTTCGGCCTGTGGCTCCGTCTCCTTCCTATGGAGCAACTCACCAGCGGTCCGGTACCAAAACTCATCTTCATGGATCCCTGGTATAACATGCGACTGATCGAAGTTATCACTTCAAATTTTCCTTCGTACCCCTGGTTTGATCCCATGAACGGGTTCCCGGTTGGAAAAGACAATGACTGGGGCCCCCTTTACCCGATGTTTTCAGCTGCTATCGCTATGCTCCTCGGAGCGGGAACCCGCAATGAGATCATGACAGTGGTATCATGGATACCACCAGCACTCTCTCTGGTTATGATACCGATTCTTTACATGATCGGAAAGACCGTGGCAGATCGCAAAACAGGGCTAATCGCGGCATGTCTCATATCAGTGATCGCTGGAGAATATTTGTACCGATCATTTTACGGGTACCTCGATCACCATTTCATGGAAGTACTCTTCTCAACCGCTTTTATCTTGTGTTATGTATTGATCATACGAGAGGCTGAACACGAGAAGTCAGGCAGGCAATCTCACAATCTTATCCTTTACTCAGTGCTTGCGGGTCTCATGTATTACCTTGGGATCATGAACATCCCGACTATGGTCCTTTTTGCCGGAATCATAGGGGGATTCTGTGCAGTCCATGCACTTTTGACAAGAGACAAACAGTCACTCAAATCACTGACAATCGCTCATGTAATACTATTTGGGGTCTTCATCATCCTCTTTGCCCTCACCGGGATCCACAACGAAGGGATGAGTTTAGCCCAGTATACGCCAACACACCTTCTCCTAGCTCTCGCACTCATCATCGAACCAATCTTCCTGACCGTATCAATTCATGTAACTCAGAATAAACCGGCGCCGTATCTCTGGGGAGTCGTTATTGGAACTCCAACAATAGTATTCGCAATCGCCTCGGTCATAGTACCATCTATTGTTCAGACGATATCCACGGGATTCTCTTACTTTTTCTTCTTCTCCTACAAAGACACCTTTATTAATGAGATGCAGATGTGGGACCTTACCCGGGCCTACCACTCCTTCAATATCGCCCTGCTTTTCATGGTCATTGGCCTCATTCTGACTGCATATCAGACATACAAGAAATATGATGCCATCAAACTCTGTATACTCATCTGGGCCTTCGTCATCCTGATATCAACAATTCTTCATCTCAGATATGAGTACTACGCAGCAGTAATCGTGGTCCTCTTCACATCGATTGCCCTGGCATTTACCTGGGATCTTCTCATATCCAGGCAAACCGTCGAACCAAAGAGCATAGGAAAAGGGAAGAAGACACCAGGTAATAGTCTGGTTCAGAAGAACCTGCCCTTGATTGTTGTTGGCCTTATCATCCTGATTATTACAGCCCTTTCAGCCCAGATCACCTGGGAAGTCGGAACAAAACAAATCCAGATGATTGGGATGAACGATGACTGGGCTGGTGCCCTGACCTGGCTTGAGAAGAACTCACCGGATACAGAAATTGATTACCTGAAAATATATAACAAAGACGGGTTTTCCTATCCGAACAACTCGTATGGAGTGTTATCATGGTGGGATTATGGACATTGGATCACCTACCTTGCCAAGCGCATTCCCATCACAACCCCGTTCCAGAATAATGTCCCCCCTGTCGCACAATTCCTGGTTTCAACAGATGAAAAATCAGCAGATTCTCTTGCGGAAAAGATGGGGGCGAAGTATGTGATCATCGACTATGAGATGATCAACAGCAAGTACCCATCGCTGCCACTCTGGGCGCATGGACAGAATGAGAGAGACAAATATCAGAAGTACTACTATCAGCAATCAAAAAACAACCCGAACCAGTACGATCCAGTTCTTACCTTAAAGCCAGAGTTCTTCACGTCCATGGTATCGCGTCTTTACATCTTTGATGGTACAGAGACAAACAGCACGGGGGGCAGTCTTGTTCAGTATGGAGAGATGCAGACCGGCAGCCAGAAAGTTCCTGCTATCTCTAAAATAACAACCCTCACTCCGGAACAAGCTAAAAAAGCAGCTTCAGAGCCACTTACTCCAGGTACCGATCTTGTCTCTATTCAATATACCCACCCGATTACCACAGTCCCAGCACTCACCCATTATCGCCTGATTTATGAGTCTCCAACAGTCACAGCATCAGATGAACTCGCGGAAATGCACAGTGTGAAAATATTTGAGAGGGTTTCAGGATACCAGATCAATGGAACCGGGACAATAGAACTCCCGGTTGTCAGCAACCAGGGACGCACGTTTACATACCGGCAGGAGAGTGCCAACGGTACATTCACCGTACCCTACTCAACCGACAGGGAGACAACAGGAGTTCATGCAACCGGACCATACAAGAATCTCCAGACCGGAGAAACGTTTGAGGTTTCAGAAAAACAGATCTCTTAAAAACTTTTTTTGGGTATTAAACCCGCTTAAAATCATCTTCTGTCCGCTCAATGTCATCCTCTTCAAGGTACTCTCCTATCTGAACCTCAATAACCTCAAGAGGGATCTTTCCCGAGTTTGAAAGCCGATGCATCACACCGGCAGGAACATAGGTAGACTCACCGGGCCGAAGAAACTGGTGAGTTCCATCAAGCTGCACATCGGCAGTTCCATGAACTACCACCCAGTGCTCAGAACGGTGATGATGACGTTGTAGTGAGAGCCGTTTTCCAGGGTTGACATTCAGACGTTTGATCTTATATCCCACCGTCTCCTCCAGTTGCGTATAAGATCCCCAAGGTCTGAATACTGTCCGGTGAAACTCGGTAATAGGATTACCCTGCTTTTTCAGTCTTTTTACAAGGTCCCCAACCCGTTCGGCCATATCCCGTTTGCAGACCAGAAGGGCATCTTCAGTATCTACAACGATGGTATCTTCAATTCCAATAAGGGCTGTAACCCGATCACCGGTGCTGATGAAATTCCCTGATGAATCAATCCCCTGATAGGAGCCCACATTCGCATGTTCATCCTTTTGAGAAACATCGTACCATGCTGCAAATGTGCCAAGATCTGTCCAATCAGCAGTGAGGGGGACCGTGACCACCCGGGAAGAATGTTCAAGAAGGCCATAATCAATGGAAATAGAGGGAAGATCCTGATACACCAGATCAGGTGACTCAAATGCTGCGGATATTTCTGGTTGATACTGGTTCAACTCTTTCTGAAAAACACCGACAGAGAAGAGAAACATTCCGCTGTTCCAGAGATATCCATTACAGACATAGGTCTCGGCGGTTTCCTTGTCTGGTTTCTCCTTGAATTGTTTGACCCGGAACCCCGGACCTATCTTATCCCCTGGAGCAATATATCCATATCCTGTGTGAGGGGTAGTTGGGCATATTCCAAAGGTAACAAGGTTGTCTTTTCCGAGGTCAATTGCAGCACGTATTTCATCAATCGCCTTATCATCAAGTTTGTGATCACTTGGGAACACAACCACTGTTGCATCAGGAGATTCCTTTTGAATCTCCCGTACCGACCAGGTAATCGCAGGGAGGGTATTGCGTCCTTCAATCTCACGGAGCAGATGTTCATCATCAATCGAAAACCCAAGTTCTGTAACCTGATCACTCACCAGGTACTGGTGGATCTCATTGGTGACGATGAGAATATGTTCAGGATCTGATAGGCGTAATGCTCGCAGGTATGTTTCCTGGAAAAGAGAATGACCCTGAACCTGAAGAAACTGTTTCGGGTACTGGGTTCTGGAGAGGGGCCAGAGCCTGGTTCCAACACCTCCGGCAAGGATGACTGAAAAGACGGCACTCATCTCTGACATATCTGTCACGTACAATCATCAACTCTTCTCCCTTATACTCAAATCCTCACACACTGAAGTGATAGATACAGGTGTAACGATGGATTATCATATCGGGATTATGGCAGGGTTACTCATAATTATCGGAGTCCTAATATCCGGATGTGCCTCAACAGAAAAAGCACAGCCTCCTGAGTCTATACCAGGTCCATCCATAATTGATCTTGAAGACATTGCCGCAACCAACAGCGGAATTGTACTTACAGATGCTATTGGCAGAGAAGTTACGGTGCCCAGAAACATCACTCACATCCTCTGTTCAGGACCCGGTTGCATGCGATACCTATCATATCTCCGGGAAACCGAAAAAGCAGTAGCAGCAGATCAGGTAGAGCGGGATACCGTATCACCGGCTCCTCTTCCATACCTTGTTGCAAATCCGCAGATCAGAACCCTTCCTGCAGCCGGAAAAGTTACGGACGCGATTGAACCATCACGAGTTACCGGATTGAACTCTCGTCCGGATCTAATCATTCTGATGGGAGACAATCCACAGATTTCTGCAGATGAACTGCAGAGGCGGACAGGAATTCCAGTAATAGTACTTCAGGATGGTGATCTTTCATACCGCAGAAACGCGATGAATTATTCACTTCGTATCATGGGCCTCGTTCTGGGGAAGACAGAGCGGGCAGAAGAAGTGATCAGATTCTTTGATAAGGTCACAGAAAATCTTCAGGCAAGAACCTCAACGATCTCTGATTTTCAACAGAAAAAATCATATCTAGGGGGATATTCAACTCCAAATCCTGAAGGGTTGTTCTCGACTACTTCCATCTATATGCCCCTGCGTTTGATACCGGCACACAATATGGCAGAGGAGTATGGAAACCAGAACAGTCTTTCAGGAGCCTTTAGCATTCCCAAAGAGGCTCTCATCAGGATGGCACCAGATGCCATATTCCTTGACATGACCACGTGGTCACTGAAGGAGAGTGCAGTCGCTGATATAGAGAAGAGCGAGTCGATTAACGGACTCCCGGCTGTACGGCAGGATGAGGTATACGGCCTCCTGCCGACTGCTTTGTATGGTGAAGATCACGAATCAGATCTGATCAATGCATATGTTATTGGCAAGGCACTTTACCCAGAGAAGTTCACCGATGTGGATCCGAAAGTGATGGCAGATTACATCTTCGCGTTTCTCTATGGTGAGACAATCTTTGAGGAACTCAATAAAAATTATGGGGGAATGGCATTGTCACGAATTCCCCTTTTCACCTGAACTCTCTTCACCCGACTTTTTTTACACAGTTCAGAGTAAACCCTGCCGACTTATCTACCAGAAATATCCAGCAAGATAAGATACAAGTTGATGAAACAAAAATTGAAAAAAGTGGGCTCGCTGAGATTCGAACTCAGGATCTCCGCCATGTCAAGGCGACGTCATAACCAGCTAGACCACGAGCCCCCGGTTGTGCCTTACAATGTAGGGGGGACGACTATATAAAAATTATTGTTTCAGAGTTATTGTATTCACAAATTAGATCCGTGCAAATTTTGCAGAATATATCCCAGGCATGCCACGAATGGCTTCCATAACACCCTCAGAAACATCACTGTCCACGTTCAGGACCATGATCGCCTCTTCTCCTTCTTTGAATCGTCCGACCTGCATTCCAGCAATATTAATCTGGCTCTCACCGAGGATCGTTGAAGCACGTCCGATAACTCCAGGCTTGTCCAGGTGACGCGAGATGATGACCGCGCCTTCAGGGATCATGTCCATTGTGTAACCACCGATGGAGACGATCCTACTTCCACCCTGGTACAGAATAGAACCTGCAATACTGAGATCTCCGGTATCAGTCACCACCTTCATGGTAAGGAGGTTCTTGTATCCAGCAGACTCGGCAGTCTGGGTCTCTGAAACAGCAATACCACGGTCCTGTGCAACAACTGCCGCATTGACCATGTTCACCGGGAACCGGAGAATAGGATCAAGCAGGCCCTTGATCGCCATGTGGGTGATCAGTTTTGATGATTGTCCAATCGATCCAAGTTCTCCGCCATAGACCATCTCAAGCTTCTGGATTCTTCCTTCAGCGATCTGGACAAGGAGGCGACCCATCTTCTCGGCAAGGATTGCAAACGGCTGAATGGAATCCTGAAGGTCTGCCGGGATGATTGGTGCATTCACGACATACTTTGCACTGCCACCATTCAGGACTTCCAGGCATTGCCTGGCAACAGATATCGAGACATTCTTCTGTGCCTCAACCGTGCTTGCACCGAGATGTGGGGTTGTTATGATCCCCGGGATGCCAAGGAGCGGGGAGTCCTTTGGCGGTTCTGACTCAAAGACATCGATCGCAGCACCGGCAACCTTCCCTGATTTTACTGCATCTGCAAGTGCCTGCTCATCGATGATACCTCCACGCGCGCAGTTGACGATCCTGACCCCGTCTCTCATTGTCTTGATGGTCTGTGAGTTCACAATATGACGGGTCTCTTTGATTAAGGGGGTGTGAACTGTTATGATGTCAGCCTGCTTGAAAAGATCTTCAAGGCTCATCGACTGAATACCCATCGCTGCGGCCTTTTCCGCAGTGATGAATGGATCATATCCGATAATTTTCATATCAAAGGAAGAGGCACGCTTTGCAATCTCTCTTCCAATCCTGCCAAGACCAACAATACCAAGGGTCTTCTCGTTCAGTTCAACACCCATAAACTTGGAACGCTTCCACTCCCCTGCCTGCATTGAGGCATTTGCCTGCGGTATATTACGGCAGAGAGAGAGTATCATTGCCATGGTATGTTCGGTTGCAGCCAGAGTATTTCCTTCAGGTGCATTTGCAACGATGATTCCGCGTTTTGTTGCGGCACTCATATCAATATTGTCGACTCCGGCACCGGCCCGTCCAACGAACCGCAGCTTTTTGCCTGCCTCAATGACCCTCGCGGTCACCTGCGTACCTGAGCGGACCAGAAGAGCATCGTAGTTCTCTATAGTTGCTACCAGTTCATCCTCAGACAAACCGATCTGCACATCAACCATCACCTGCTCTCTGAGAATCTCTATACCCTCTTCCGCAAGATCGTCACTGACAAGAACGTTAAATTTCACAGTACTCATTAGTAGGTCGCCTGATGATGACTTGATGGTTGTCATCTGAAAGTAGTTTCAGGATAAAAGAACAGCGGGATATGTAAGAGGCAAAAAGAGGTCAGTGGTGAAAGAGGTTAGTCTGAAAATCACGGTCAACGATCGTGACACACCGGTTATCACATACCTCATTTGAGATCTCAACCGGGTAACAACCAGTGAGACAGCCCAGGCAGAGATCTTCCTGTGGGATCCCAACTGCATCCACAAGTGCGGAAACTGAAAGATAATGCAGTGAAGTCGCAGTGATACTCCTGCGTACCTCCTCAACATCCTTGTCACTCCCGATGAGCTCGGTCCTGGTGGGCATATCAACACCAAGGTAGCACGGTGCCTTGATTATCGGCGAACCGATCCGCATATGGATCTCCCGTGCTCCCGCATCCCTCATCGTCTCGATGATCCGACGTGAGGTGGTGCCACGCACAATAGAATCATCGACCAGAACCACCGAGCGATCGCTCAGGTGATCAGGGATCGGATTCAGTTTGATCCTGACAGCCTGCTCACGCTTCTTCTGGGTAGGCATGATGAATGTCCTGCCCATGTACCTGTTTTTTATCAGGCACTCTTTGAACGGGATCCCTGAATGCTCAGAAAAACCCACTGCATAGGCGGTCCCCGAGTCCGGGACCGGGCAGACGACGTCGGCCTTCACAGGTTCGTCGTCAGAGATCTGGGCACCGATCTTCCTGCGCACATCATACACAAGTGAACCGTCGAGACGGGAGTCAGCTCTGGCAAAGTAGATGTACTCAAAGACACAGTGCCCCCGGTGCCGGGCCTCGGCGATCTGCTTAGACCTGACACCATCCTGACTGATATGAATCATCTCGCCAGGGTACACATCGCGCTCTAGTGTTCCGGCAAGTGCATCAATGGCAACACTCTCTGAACAGATGACATACGAATCACCAGCCTTGCCAAAGCAGAGTGGACGAATACCATGAGGATCGCGAAACGCATACAGATCCCCGTCATACATCAACACAACCGAGTATGAGCCTTTCAGACACTCCATGCACTTGCGAACTGCGTCCTCTATTGTGCCGCCCTTCCTGATCTCTTCTGTTATGATCTTTGAGATGATCTCAGTATCAGAGGTAGACCAGAATATCTGCCCCTTATCCTCGAATTTTGTCCGAAGATCACGGTAGTTGACCAGGTTGCCATTGTGGGCTATTGCAATCACATGCCCGCGGAAACTGAAAAGAAACGGCTGGATATTCTCAGGCCGGTTCTCTCCGGTTGTCGGATACCGGACATGACCAATACCTACTGAACCGGAAAGTGAACTTAGTGTCGTTTCTGAAAAGACTTCTGATACAAGACCATTGCCTTTGAACTTACAGAGTCCGCTTCCGTTAAAGGTGGCAATCCCGGCACTTTCCTGACCGCGATGCTGAAGCGCATACAGCGCATAATAAAGAGAAAAGGAGACGTCGGCACAATTACTGATGCCAACGATACCACACATGATTAATGAGTTGCTACTTTTGGACGCTTGTTAATCCAGCGGTATCCACGAAGTCTCGGGCTTCGTCCAAATCCACATGATGAACAGATCTTGTGCCTCTTGTGGTAGGACATCTTTCCACACCGCCGGCAGGTGATGTGGGTCTGCGTCTGACGCTTTCCGCGTGATGGTGTACCTTTTGACATAGACTCGTTACCTCTTATTGAACTGACGGGGAGATGTAGATGACATTATCGCCGCGGATAATCAGGGTGCCGATACTTGCAGGCTGCCCGTTTATCTCTTCCTCAGCCTTATCAAGGACGAGGTTCATGTGGACATCATATCCCTGTAGGACGCCCCGGATTTCACGTCCGCCTTTCAGAGATACCAGTACCGGTTGCCGGTTGAGGACCTGATCTAAAATATCCATAGGTCTTTTGGTCATATTACTACCCTGTGTAACTCGAGATGAGTGAATAGATTGAGAGTGGACGATACTTAAACATTATCCGAATCCACCCTCCAGGTTTTGTGCCCGTTATCTACAGACATATATGGGTTTGATCATCAAAATGATACCTGATATATGGGGAAAATAATTGCAAAACGGCGCCATCCGATCAGGAAGTCACAGGTTGCTGAGCTCATCGGATCCCTGAAGGAGGAGATAGGAGCATCTGCTGAACTTTTTACCGCGAAGACCATCGAGGTGCTTGAGACCGGAACGCAGCTCCACATCTATCTCGTGGATAAAGAACCGTTGCTTCTTGAGAAAGATGGTATTCTCTTTCCAAGTCTCAAGGGCGCACTTGCAAGACCCTTTCCTGAACGCCGCATCGTAGTTGACATGGGTGCGGTTTCGTTTGTCATAAACGGTGCAGATATCATGCGCCCGGGAATCAAATCGGTGAGCCCTGATGTAAAAGCAGGAAGACCTGTTCAGATAGTTGACGAACGTCACGGAAAACCCTTGGCCCTTGGAATTGCCCTCTTCGATGCCGAAGAACTCATGGCACAGGAGAAAGGGAAGGTTATCAAAACGTTCCATCATGTCGGGGATGAGATCTGGACTGTTGAACTCTGATACTGGAAATTAAACCGAAAATACCACGGAAACCAGCATCTTTAATATTGAGCACACAAAAAGGTTTTGTTATGGGACTTCGTGACCTTATCTTCAGGCCAAAAGATAACAGTGATCCTGACCAGTATAAAGAACTCCCCTTAAAAGATTACGAGGGCGAGAATCCTGCACTGCTCGTAAAGGTGGCGACCGTCACAAGCCTGCGGGAGAGCCAGATCGTCAAGGATCAGATCTATGATGGCGACATCGTGATTGTTGATATCAACCGGCTCAAGATGGACAAGATCAACTATGAGCGGGTAATGAAGGACTTTTACCAGGTCGCGCGTGACGTTGACGGAGATATCGTCGGGCTCGGGGATCAGCAGTACGTGATCATCACGCCCCGCAATGTCAAGATATCACGCGACCGGATCGGTGGCGGTGCCTGAGTGCGTCAGGAGGTCAGGGGAACCTGCCCGGCCTGTGGTGAAGAGGTCGAATATCTCTATGAGACAGAAAATATACCCTATTTCTCCGAGATCCTGATCATCACCTGCTCCTGCCCGCTTTGTGGATACAGGTTCTCCGATGTCCAGTCTCTGACTTCCCAGGAGCCGGTACGGATTGAGTTCCCGGTAACTTCAGAAGATGATCTGATGGTCCGGGTTGTCAGAAGTACTCAGGGGGAGATCCTGGTGCCCGAACTTGGTGTCGAGATCTCCCCAGGCCCTGCATGTGAGGGGTTTGTCTCCAATGTAGAGGGGATCCTCATGCGGATCGACAAGGTCCTTGATAGTGCGCTCATTGAAGGCGATGATGAACAGCGCAGAAACGCAATGGATCTCAAGGAGAAGATCACGCAGGTCAGAAGCGGAACATTCCCGATAACCCTGATCATTATTGACCCGATGGGTAACTCCCTGATCGATTCAGATCGCGCGAAAAAAGAGTCCTATGAGATCTGTACCGATTCACTCTGAATAAGAGTTATCGGATCTCTTTTCCTTTCAGAAATACACCCGGTTCCCGGGTAACCTTACCAACAATTTTTGCATCAGGGAAGACTGAGTTGACCGCGGCCAAACCTGATTCTGGTACGATACAGACATATCCCATTCCCATGTTAAAGGTCCGGTACATCTCGCTGTCAGAGATCTCTCCCTTCTCCTGGATCCAGCGGTAGATCTCCTGGGGCTCCAGCGGTGTGTCGATCGAGAACCCGTACCCGGAGAGACGGGTAAGATTGAGAAGGCCACCACCGGTGATGTGGCACATACCGTGAACCTCGGCCATGGTAGTGAGTTTCAGTACCTCTGCATAGATCCGGGTGGGAGTCAGAAGGACCTCTCCGATTGTCCTGCCATCACTGAGTTTTTCATCATAGGATCCATGCTCAGTCACCATCCTCCTGGCAAGGGTCAGACCGTTGCTGTGGATGCCTGACGAAGGAATCCCGACGATAAAATCTCCCGGAGCTACCTTATCACCGCTTATCACCTTGTCTTTCTCCTGGATTCCAAGACAGGCACCGGCGAGGTCAAGCCCCTGCACAAGCCCCTTCAGGGTAGCAGTCTCACCACCGATGATCGAGATATTGGACTGGCGGGCACCCTCGTTCAGGCCGATTCCAATCTGCTTCATCTGCTCAAGAGAGAGAGCATTTGTCGCAACGTAATCGACGAACGCCACGGGCTCCAGGTTCATAACATAGAGGTCGTTGACATTCATGGCGATGCAGTCTATCCCGACGGTAGACCAGTCTTTCAGCTCATCGGCGATGAGCATCTTGGTGCCGACCCCGTCAACTGCAAGTGCAAGAACATGGGAACCAAAATTGACAAAACCTGCAAAGTGACCGATGTCTGAAGCCATCTGGTACTCGCCCTTTCGTCTGAAGGTCAACTGGGAGACCAGGGCCTTTACAGCCTGTGCCTCAAGGTCAATATCTACCCCGGCTTCCCGGTATGCATCCTTATTGTTGTCTGTCATCAGCACTCCTCACACTTGTTTGAGAGTTCAAACTCATCATGGAGGACCATCACTGCCCGGGGGCCGTCCTCCTGTTTCACCACAAACGAGATGTTCACTTCAGATGAGCCCTGCGAGATCATCATGGCATTGATCCCGGCCTTTCCAAGAGCCGAGAACGTCCGTCCTGCAGTACCTGCCATACCCGCCATTCCTGATCCGACAACGGCAACTGCACAGACATCCTCATTTGCAGTGATCTCCCTGAAGACACACCGCTCTTTTAGCGGTTGCAGAGCGTCCATCGCGGTCTTGACCTGCCTCTCCTCGATGATCAGCGAGATATTAGCTTCAGAAGAGCCCTGCGAGATCATCATAACATTGATCTGATTCTCGGCAAGGATTGAGAAGATATGTTTGGCTACACCTGGTCTTCCGATCATCTGGGCACCGGTGATGGTGATCGCAGCCACCTTGTCAATGAAGGTGATCGCCTTGACCACCCGCGTCTCACGACGCTCACCCTTCTCGATGCAGGTACCCGTGCAGGTGGGATTGAAGGTGTTCTTCACCCATACCGGGATATTCTTCTGCATTGCCGGTTCGATCGAGCGCGAGTGCATAACCTTGGCGCCAAAGTAGGAGAGTTCCATCACCTCGATGTACGAGATCCGTGGAATAACACGCGCATCCTTGACCAGTCTCGGATCGGTGGTCATAATTCCATCCACATCGGTCCAGATCCAGATCTCATCCACCATGAGCGCTGCTCCGAGAATCGCGGCTGTGTAGTCTGACCCACTCCGCCCAAGTGTGGTTACAACCCCCAACTCTGTGCAGCCCATAAATCCCATAACCACCGGGACCGAACTGCCGATTAGAGGCTCAAGCCGGGAACGTATCCGTGTTTCTCCCGCTGGCAGCGCTATAGCATCACCGTGATTCCCGGTGGTCAGGATACCAGCCTCACAACCGTCCAGAGCCAGCGAAGAGATCCCCCGTTGCCTTAGTGCTGCACTGATCACCGGTGCATTCAGCCGTTCACCAAATGAGATCACATAGTCTCGTGATCGGGAGGTGAGTTCCCGCAGATGAAAGACCGCATGGAGGAAATCACGGAGACTGTCAATTCTCCTGATGATGATCTCGCTCGTTTCAGAATAGTAATCAGGAGCAACCGCCTGAAGAGTGGTCAGATGAGTAGTAGTAAGATATTCGACAAGGGCACTCACTGCTGAGGTATCCCGGGAGCTGACCATCTGCTCAGCAGTCTCAATAATCCGGTCAGTCACACCGCGCTGTGCCGAGACCACAACCACCATCTGATCCCCTTTTGCCAGGTGGCTGGTGATGATATCCATGGTCTTACCAACGGCATCAGCATTCTGGACAGAAGTCCCCCCAAATTTCATTATGAGTTTCATTCAGCCGCAACTCTCATACTAAGTACTTTTTATCTCATTTTAGGATGCACCCTACTAATAAGATGAAGGTCAGGGAGATCATCAGTTCCCATGTTCTGGTTATAGGAAGTGGTGGCGCCGGAGTCCGGGCTGCCATCGAGGCATCGGCACACGGCGAGTGTGTGCTGGTCTCAAAGACTATTGCAGGAAAAGGCGGATGCACCATCATGGCGGAGGGTGGCTACAACGCGGTACTGAACTGCGATGACAAGACTGATGATCACTTCACTGACACCATGAAAGGAGGGGCCTTTCTCAATAACCCCGAGCTGGTCAGGACACTCGTTACTGAGTCTCCTGACCGGATCAGAGATCTCATCTCATGGGGGGCGGTCTTTGATGTTACCGGAGAATGCTCCATAGCACAACGCCCCTTCGGGGGGCAGTGTTTCCCAAGAACCTGCTTTGCTGGTGACCGGACCGGCCATGAGATGATGATCACCCTGATGGATCGCCTTGCCTCAACACACGTGAGGATCTGCCATGAAGTGACGATCATCTCTCTGCTCTGCGAGAACGGGCGGGTGATCGGTGCGGCAGGCCTTGACAGGAACGGTGAACTCATCACATTTCTTGCAGATGCGGTGGTTCTTGCAACAGGCGGGGGGACCAGGACGTATGATATCTCCACCAACTCGACCAGCGGGACCGGTGACGGGTACGCAATGGGGTACCGGGCGGGTGCAGAACTTATTGATATGGAACAGGTCCAGTTCCATCCCACCGGTGCTGTATACCCTTGGGACGTACGGGGTCGCCTGGTGACTGAAGCAGTCAGGGGAGAGGGAGGAGTTCTTAAGAACGCGCTCGGTGAGCGGTTCATGACCAGGTATGATCCCCAGAGGATGGAACTCTCAACCCGTGATGTGGTCGCACGCGCTGCAGCCACCGAGATCCGTGAGGGGCGCGGAACACCACATGGGGGTGTCTGGCTTGACATCTCACACCGATCCCCTGAAGAGATCGAGACCAGGCTCCCAACAATGCTTGAACAGTTCCTGATGTTCGGTGTTGACATACGGAGAGAGCCTATGGAGGTAGCACCCACTGCACATCATATCATGGGAGGGTTGCGTATCGACGTAGAATGCAGAACCTCGGTGCCGGGTCTGTTCGCATGTGGAGAGGTCGCAGGTGGCGTCCATGGCGCAAACCGGCTCGGTGGTAACGCCCTCGCAGAGACACAGGTCTTCGGCAGAAGAGCGGGAAGTTCTGCAGGAAAAGAACAGACTCGCGAGAAGCATATGAGTGATTCTGCAATTCAGCCGGTGATCAGAACACTTATGGAATTCTCTTATGGAGATACTCCTGCTCATGAGGTACGATCACGACTCCAGGAAGCGATGTGGAACGGGGCTGGAATATTCAGAAACAAGGATGCACTGCAGCAGACATTGAGCGAGATAGACTCGCTTGATTGTGTCAGGATGAAGGCCACGATTCCTGGTGAATATGCAGAATGCTCAATAGTAAAAAATATGTTGACAACCGCCCGTCTGATCGTGCTTTCAGCCCTTGCCAGAGAGGAGTCACGGGGTGCTCATGTCAGGACTGATATCTCACAGAACTGGGATAATGCAACCTCAGCGTTTGGTCACACCCATATCAGCCAGCAGGGAATCTCGATAGAGCACAGGGAGGCAGCATGATCCAACTGACTGTCAGGATTTCACGGTTTGATCCAGTACGCGATCAGAATACGCACATTGAACAATACACCGTGGATGTGAACGAGGGAGCACGTATCCTCAATGCTCTGCAGGCTGTAAAGATCCTGGATCCGACACTCACGTTCAGATCCAGTTGTCGTGCAGGCCAGTGTGGGAGTTGTGCAGTGAGAGTCAACGGTGAGCCTGCGCTTGCATGCATGACTGAAGCAACAGACGGGATGCTCATCGAACCTCTGGACCTTCCGGTGATCAAGGATCTCACCGTTGAACTGGTTCAGGGCATCAACAACATTCCACGTATCCACCCGTGCGACTGCCACGAGATTCCGGATCTGGCGCATATCGCAAAAATAAAACCACTCAGAGACTGTATCGAATGCCTCTCATGTGTTTCAGTCTGCCCGGCGATGAAAGTGACAGAGTTCATAGGTCCGACCTCGATGCGTGCAGAGATGCGCATCGCTCTTGATCCCCGTGAAACAGGGAACAGGATCAGGGATGCAATCACCCTGGGTCTTTTCACCTGTACCAGTTGTCAGAGATGCCGGGTTGTCTGTCCGAAAAAGATTGAGATCCCGGGGAAGGCCATTGAGAAACTCCGTGAGATCGCAAACCGCGAAGGGCTGACCCTTCCAAGGCATCAGGCAGTTGCAGACCTCGTAAAACGAACAGGGCGAAGTGTCGAGACATCTGATAAAACGTTTCTTGACCAGGTCCCTGATATCATCGAACCCTTTGGTGAGGTGAAAGGTGAGGTCGGGTTCTTTGTCGGCTGCATGTTCAACGGGCGGCTCCCGGAACGTGCGCTTGACCTGCTTGAGGTTATGAAGCGTGTCGGGATCAGGGTCATTATTCCAAAGGACCAGATCTGCTGCGGTTCACCTCTCATCAGAACAGGTCAGACTTCTTTTCTCGATGAGATCAAAGAGAAGAATATCCGGGCATTCACAAGCCGGGGGATCACAACGGTGATGACGATGTGTGCCGGGTGTGGATCAACCCTCAAACATGACTATGAAACCCCGTTCACGGTAAAAGATGTCACAGAAATACTGACAGGAATGGAGATCCCGGACCCGGCACGCCTCGATGAGAAGGTCACCTATCACGATCCCTGCCACCTGATGAACGGCCAGGGGATCAGCGAGCAGCCCCGGGAACTGATCAGGAGAGTTGCAGGAACATTTTTGGAGATGCCATCACAGTGTTGTGGATCAGGCGGGGGAGTCAGATCAGGAATCCCTGAAGAGGCTGCAGCACTTGGAGAACTACGTCGAAGTGTTATAGAGGCGACCGGTGCTGATTCAGTCATCACGATCTGCCCGTTCTGCGAGTACCACATTCAGGAACACACAGACAAACCGGTTAAGAACCTGATGACCCTCCTCCTTGAAGGATACAGAAAAAAAGAGGGTCAGTAACTTCGAGATGAGCCGGCGAACTCCTGGGGAGGTGGATACATACCTCCGGTCTTTTATCCTTGAAGATGATTCATCCGGTCAGCGGACGCTTCAAGAGGGGACTACCCTTCCTGATACCATTACAGTATCAGGGAACCACATAGTCAGGTACACAAACGAGTTCTGGACTGCGCGGCAACGACAGGCAGCAAAGATCCATGAGATCTCATACCGTGCCTGCTTTAAGCCCCAGCTTCCCAGGTTTTTTATTTCACTCCTGACCGAGCCAGGAGACCTCGTATACGACCCGTTTGCAGGAAGGGGAACGACACCACTTGAGGCGGGCCTCCTTGGCAGGAGGGTTGTTGCAAATGACATCAATCCTCTCTCGCGAATTCTTACCGTACCACGGTTTTTTATTCCTGATCCAGGAGAGGTAAAGGCACGGCTTCTTGCGATCCCGTACACACCAGGACTCAAAGCTGAACGCGATCTCTCCATGTTCTACCACCCTGAGACTGAGGCGGAGATCCTTTCGCTCAGGACGTATCTTCTTGAACGTGAGCAGACAGAAAGCCTTGACCACCTCGATCAGTGGATCAGGATGGTTGCAACCAACAGACTGACCGGACATTCACCAGGTTTTTTTTCAGTATACACCCTCCCACCAAACCAGGCGGTCTCACCTGACCGGCAGGTACGGATCAATGAGACGCGTGGGCAACAGCCTCCATACCGGAGTACCAGAGATATAATTCTGAAAAAATCCCGGACTCTTATAAAAGATCTGACAAGACAGGAGAGCAAAAACCTCCATGAGGCAGGTGACAGTATTCAGTTCATCACCGGTGATGCACGGAAGACACCTGCGATTGAGGATAACTCAGTCAGCCTCACGGTCACGTCACCACCATTTCTGGATATTGTCCAGTACTCTGCTGACAACTGGCTCAGGTGTTGGTTCAACGGCATTGATGAGGAGGAGATCGGCTCCCGCATAACCAAACTCCCCCGGGTGAGCGACTGGACAGACGTGATGCAGGAGGTTTTTTATGAACTCTTCAGGATCACACGGCCTGGCGGATGGGTAGCCTTTGAGGTTGGGGAAGTGAGGAACCGTACGGTCATGCTTGATGAGGTGATTGTGCCGGTCGGGCTGAATGCAGGTTTTACCTGCAGGGGGATCGTGGTGAACAGTCAGGAGTTTACCAAAACCGCAAACATCTGGGGTGTGTCAAATATGGAAATAGGAACCAACACCAACCGGATTGTATTGTTTCAAAAAGAGGATTGATCGTTCCGGAACCCGGTGCTGTCAGTTCGTCTGCCCTCCGGTTTTACTGTTTCATCATCAGGTAGTCAAATGTTGCGAGAGCAGCCTTTGCTCCCTCACCGGCAGCGATGATGATCTGTTTGCCAAGAACAGCAGTGACATCGCCGGCAGCAAAAATGCCAGGTACATTTGTCCGACAGTTGATATCGATCTCGATCTCTTTCAGATAATTGAGTTTAAGCAGCCCTTCCAGGAAACTGGTGTTTGGAACCCAGCCTATCTCGGTGAAGAGACCATCAACCTGCAACTCCTCACTCTTCCCGGATAGTCGTTCCTTGATCCCAATGCCATTTAAGCGATCTGTTCCTATAAGTTCAGTGACCTCGCAGCCGAGATGAATGATGATGTTTGGATGGCTCTTTATCTTCTCTTCGTAGATCGGATCAGCCCTGATCTTACTCCTTACAATAAGGTGCACAGTTGTAGCAATGTTACTCATCTCAATAGCGGTCTGCAAGGCTGAATTCCCACCACCAACAATTGCAACAACCTTCTCCTTGAAGAGGGGGCCGTCGCATGTGGCACAAACAGAAATACCCCTGCCGGTAAACTCCTCCTCGCGATCCAGTCCTAACCGTCGCGGCCGCTTCCCCTGTGCAAGGATGATACTTTTTCCTTTGAATTCCTGACCTGATGTGGTCTTTACCTGGTACCCGCCTGATACAGGCAGAAGGGCAGTAATCTGATCAAGTTCGATCCTGATATCGGTCTGCCTCACCTGCTCTTCAAACTTTGACATCAGTTCATCACCGGTGACCATCCGGTAACCCATGTAATTCTCAATATTCCAACTCTCAAGAGCCTGCCCGCCGATGTCTTCAGAGATGACGATCGTCTTCAGATTCTTACGTGCACAATACAGGGCCGCGGTCATTCCTGCCGGACCTGCACCAGCGATGATGACGTCATAGACCGAAGATGTCTCACCGCTTCCAAACAGTTCAGAGAGCCGGTTCGAGTCAAACCCAACGATAACCTCGTCATCGACAGTTATCACCGGCACCCCGTACTGGCCTGACTTCTCAACCATCACTTTTGCTGCCTTGCGATCGACACCAACGTCAATACTCCGGTATTCAACCCCGTAGCGGTCAAGAAAGGCCTTTGCAAGACGGCAGTACGGGCAGTTCTGCGTTGAATAGACGGTCACCTGTGCCATACAGGCAGATATGCAGTAGGAAGATATGAAGATGCGGGAAAAAGGGGGTTACCGTTATGATCGTCGCGCAAACAGTACCAGGGCAAGAAGACCTGCAGCAATAGGAGCACCGATCATGGGTGCTGCCTTTGTGGGTTCTGCTTTAGGAAGATCAGGAGTATTGGTCTGCTGAGAAGGGGTCACCGATGCATCAATGCTTCCTGATACACCAGGTGCAAAAGTCAGATCCAGACGCTGGGATTCGCCTGCATAAAGCTTGACCTTTTGCGCTGCCTCCATGCCCTGAGCACTGAAGGTGATATACTGACCAATCTGCTTCTCATCACCATTTACCACGAGACGCTTGTCAAAGGTGCCTGAACCTCCATACACTCCGGCCTCGCCAACAGTGATGTTCCCAACTTCAGTTTCGCCAATCTTTGCTGAAATGACAGTTCCTGCAGGGATAGGGGCACCATTGATCGTGGCGTTGCCATAGAACTCATACGGCAGTGGGGGGATTGCAGACACACTG
Source organism: uncultured Methanospirillum sp. (assembly GCF_963668475.1). Classification (GTDB taxonomy): domain Archaea; phylum Halobacteriota; class Methanomicrobia; order Methanomicrobiales; family Methanospirillaceae; genus Methanospirillum. Next base: position 2,874,135 of record NZ_OY764544.1, on the reverse strand, counting down.
CTGATTATGAAGAACAGTGAGACTAGAATTATTCCGGCTTTCAGATACATGATATCAGCGTCCGAGTCTTTGCCAAACGGCAAGTCTCATTAGTACAATGGCACGGAGAAATAAATGGATTTGTCCCCATCAGGGGTTCAGTTGTCCAGGTACAGAGAGGTAGATCCAGTACCCTGCTCCCGGAACTAACGGGGTCTTGTCAGAGTTTGGTCCGGAGCCGCCTTTGATGATCGACTGTTGATATTGCTGGTGTATTGAATCGAATCCAACGACATATGTCCAGTCTGTCAGGCACGCAAGGATGTCAGATGCAGGTTTTTGTGCCAGTCCCGGAGCACCGAATATGTTCCAGCCTGAACCGAGTGCTCTGGGGGATGTTGCCGGTCCCTGAACCCTGAGTGGAATAGTCTGTGCCTGCTCTGTATAGATCCAGTATGCATTCATTGGAGAGAGAGTATCCTTCGGGCCTACGATACTCCATCCTTTCTGTGCATCGTAGGTGAAGACCGAGTGTCCGGCACTTGGAACATTTCTGAACACTTCTGCGGTATCTGTTCCAGGCTGCATGAACATTGGGATCCCTATGAAGTTCCAGCCCGGTACAAGTTGCAGGTTCAGGATCTGATCACCGCCACTGTTGCTTACCGTGACCGGTCCTGGAATAACCTGAGAATTGATCGCGTTCCCGTTGTCATCATCGAGTTGTTTTACCTCGATCATGATCTGTGTGCTTCCAGGAGTTACTCCACTCAGGGTCAATGTAGCGAGCGGGACATTTTTCGCACCCGGACCTACTGCCTCATTCATGTCCAGGGCCCTGATGATGTATGTCGCACCTTCACCATGGGTTGCATCAGAAAGGGTTGCCCAGTCAGGGAAGGTTACCCCGTTTATCGTTGAAATCTGCGGATTAACCGGGTATACCGACAGAATGTACCCTGAAAGGCCTTGATCTGCAGAATCAAGAGAAATTGTTGCAGTACTGCTCATTCCGACTCCTGATATCGACGCCGGTGAGATGCTGATGGTTGATGCACTGCCAGTTGCAGAGCAGAACCCTGTAAGAAGCACAATTAATATCGCAAGACACAATTTTTTCATCGGGATGCCTCCTCAAACAATGCGGTGATGTCCCCGTAATCCAGGACCCCGTTTCCATTGAAGTCAAATGCCTGGTTCGGAAGGTTTGCTTTTATCCAGTCGAAGTTATTGAAAAGTATAGGTGGATCCTGTAAGTCAATCTTCCCATTTCCATTCAGGTCCTCATATTTTCCATCACTATCAGGATCTCCCGGGATCTGAACAAACCCTGGAATCGGAACCAGGGTGGTGTTTACCGATAGATTTGCACTTCCATTCACAGTATTATTTCCTGCAGTCAGGTTGATAGCCGGGGATGGAATGGGCATCGTCAGGTTTTCAGAACTATTTCCAGAGAACACAGTCACCTGGGAGGGTGTGACATTCCCTGTTGTGTTAGTACTGTTTATTGGATGAGACAGTGGCAGTTGTGTAGCATTATCGGCAATGAGAGGAGTTGTGCCATTCGCACTCACGTTACTCAGGTTCACCGGATGTGTCTGAACGGAGGTGGTAACAGATGAGTTCGCAGATCCGTTTGAGGGGACACCTCCGGTATTGATCTTTACTGCCCAGAGATCTCCATTGCCAATGCTTCCCTGAACATCTCCATCAGAGGAGCGGGTTGTCCCAACAACAGCAAGATTTCCATCCTGCATCAGCCTGCCCCAGGACCCGCTGTCATAATTACTTCCACCGAGTGTCCGCTGCCAGAGGAGTGTTCCGTTCCCGTCGATCTCAGAGGTCCAAAGATCTGCATCACCATGGTTGCCCGGGATATCACCGTCCACAGAGAAGGTTTCACCGACAAGAAAAGCACCACCCCCCGGTGATGGCTCAACTTTCCAGACATTGTCGCTGAAATTTCCTCCATACGTCTTCTCCCAGATCAGACTACCCTGGGATGAAAGACGGAGGACCCAGATGTCCCCTGCGCCATGATTGAGATGAACATCACCATCAGATGATGCTGTCACACCGGCGACCAGGAGGTCGCCTCCCGGGAGTTCGATCAGTGAATGACCCCAGTCCAGTTTCGAACCTCCATATGACTTCTGCCAGAGCAGGGTCCCGTTTCCATCGGTCTTCACGACCCAGAGATCGCTGCTGCCGTGGTTGGAGGTCACATCCCCGTCGCTGGAGTAGGTGTTGCCGGTCATGGCGTACCCCCCGTCTGATGTTCGGATGATGCTGCTGCCACTGTCACGCTTTGATCCTCCTAACACCTTCTGCCATACGAGGGAGCCTGCCTGATCAAGGTCCATCATCCAGAGGTCTCCACCCCCGTGATGACCTGTTACATCCCCGTCATTGGACATGGTATAGCCGACCACCATATAACCGCCATCAGGAGTCGGAATAATGTCTCCTCCTTCATCGGTCATATTCCCCCCATACACATGTTTCCAGACCGGCTCTCCAGAAGATGACAGTTTTATGACCCAGAGATCGCCGTTGTCATGGTAACCCGAGATATCCCCGTTGGTTGACCCGGTTGTCCCGACAATAATGGAACCACCATCACTGAGGGTTTTCACTGAAAGACCATAATCAGAACCATTTCCGCCATATGCATGGTTCCAGAGTGGCTTGCCATCAGGGCCAAACCGCACAACCCAGAGATCCCCCTGACCCTTCGCACCGGAGATATTGGCATCTTCAGAGTACGCAATCCCGGTAATGATCATCCCGTTATCAGAGGTTGTATCTACGCTGTAACCCCATTCCTCTGCGGCCTGACCACCCAGAGTCTGCTGCCAGATAATTTCTCCCGGGGCTGCAGAGACAATCTGCATGAGCAGCAGCAACCCGCATACTAAAAATCCTACGAACACCTGTTTCATAGACCCATTACCCCACGCCTGAAAAGATAGTTCTGAGGATATATGGGAAAAACTAATATCAAGGTTTCGTGAAGGGATCCATAAAAGGTATGTTCGGCTGTATCCCGCTGATTATATAAGTAGCAATTCAGAAGCCGCGGAAGAATTACAGTTGAAACAGGAGTTCGTTAAGCGAACAAAAAAAAGAAGAAAGTATCTCTAGATTTACGCGGTGAGATTGGATACCGTCTTGTTTACTACTTCTTTTACAGCTTCTTTTACTGCTGTCTTGACAGGAGTATCTGAAGGCAGAGTTGCATTGGTTGCATTAACTGCAGAGCCAGTAATGTTTGCTGTAACCTCGGCCTTTGCTGGAGTTTTCTTGTCATCCTTGGTCATGTAGACGCCAGCACCAATGAAGTAGGTTCCATCTACGCTTGCAACGTAGGATACCTTGTTCATGATAGTTCCCTGTTTCAGCGGGTTTATTTCCTGGTACTTGACAAATCCAACGCCTGGAATCTTTGCTACGTCAACCATCTGCTGAACATAGCGAAGACCGGTTGAGTCAGTGGCGGAGATCATATTCTTGCCAACTGATCCCAGATCATATGGAAGTGCAAGTGCCTTTCCATCAGTGTCATAGGCAAAGATGTACATCTTGTCGTTGGAGAACTGGCTTGATGGGCTGTTAAAGGTTGCAAGGGCAGTGGTCTTGCCGCTGTTAAGTGCAAAGGTTCTTGCATCATTCACAAACTTGACCAGGGTATCATTCACAAGGTCAGGTTCTGTTGTAGTGACATTTGCTGCCTTACCGCTGGTTGCATTTACCTTTGCTGCCGGAGAGGTAGCATTGACTGCCTTATCGGTAACATTCACACTGGTTGCTTCCTGAGCGGGAACAGTCTTGTTTACATCAAGGGCACCAGTTGCCTTTACAGTAGAATTGTTCACAGACTCCGCAAATGCTCCGGAGACGAGCAGGGAGACGAGAACCGTGAGGACACATCCAATCCAGAAGATTGATCTCATGCACCTATAATTCTCTACGAAGGTATATATGAATGATTGTCATCTCTCAGCAACGTGAGAGATACACGGGAAAAGAAAGGATCTACTCCGGCTAAAATTAGCAGGGGTACAGTCTGATTTAAAAAAGTCGACCCGGCTTAGATAAAAATGCTCTGAATCAGAGAGTGATCTCTGACCACTTGGATCCAGGAACACCACAGATGGGACAATTTCCCGGGGCTTTGTCGAGAGCAACATTTCCACAGACCGGACAGAGATAGATATGATCTGCCTGAAGGTCTTTTCCTGACTTAATTGCAGTAAGGGCCTTCTCATAGAGACCGGCATGGACCTGTTCAGCCTTCATTGCGAAGGTGAACGACCTGGTAGCATCTGCATTCGCTTCAGCCTCGGACTCTTTTATAAATCCGGGATACATCTCGGTGAACTCTTCAGTCTCTCCGGCAACAGAGGCTGCGAGATTGTCAGCAGTAGAGCCGATACCCAGAACTGAGAGGTGACGGCGTGCATGGATGGCTTCGGCTTCTGATGCAGCACGGAAGAGTTTTGCTACCTGAGGAAATCCTTCTTCTGTTGCCTTCTCAGAGAATGATGCATATTTGCGGTTTGCCTGAGATTCTCCGGCAAAGCCTGCTTTCAGATTGTCCTTGGTTGCCATACCGGATCAGTATTACAGATGGCCATAAATTAGTTCTGATATCCGAATGTTCGTACCGGCAGAATCACATGAGGATGCATCGTGACAACCATACCATTCACATCCTTATGGATGAGGTGACAACAGAGATACTATGAGGCGGATGCGGGACATTGACGTTCATGACCGTCCGAGGGAGAAGATGGTGCTCAAAGGAGCAGTGTCTCTTGAAGATCATGAACTCATCTCTGCTATTCTGGGAAAAGGGACCCCGAACCGTGACATCATCTCAATCTCAAGAGAGGTTGCAGATCTCTTACAGAAGGAGGACCTTCCAGGCTACGATCAGCTCATCAGTGTCGAAGGTATTGGGCAGTCGAAGGCATGTGTTCTTCTGGCATGTTTTGAGATTGCCCGAAGATACGGGAAGCCATCAGATGAGCCCACACGTAAAATAACCCGGCCTGACGACATTCTTCAGCTGCCGGAGATCACTGAGACCAGGTATAAAAAGCAGGAGCATTTCCTGGTTGTAACCCTGAACGGGGCATCAGAAGTGATACAATCGAGAACTATCACAATGGGTCTGCTCAACCACAGTCTTGTGCATCCCCGTGAGGTATATTGTGATGCGATATCAGACCGGGCTGCCTCAATCATCTGTGTTCATAATCACCCATCAGGAAACCTCGAACCAAGTTCACAGGATATCCAGATCACGACCCAGCTTGTACAGGCTGGAAAAATTCTGGGCATACCCCTTCTGGATCATATAATAATCTCAAAGACCGGGATCACCTCATTGAAGGAAGGAGGGTATCTGTAACCACACTTATATTGAAACAAGATTACCCCGATCTATACCATCTGATAATGAATTCGATTAATATGGCTTTTTTCTGACATCATCGGTTATAATAAAGTTTTCGTGAACACACCGAACCTCCTTCAGTCAGTTCAAGTATCAGGCCCGAATAATCAGACATCACATCCTTCTGCTCCAACAGGGGATACAGGATTAATAATTTGGGCTTTTTTCTAGAGAGAATGACCTTCCAGGCAGCGCAATGGCCGGGAGCCCATACCCGGTTTTTCGTTGAATTCCGAAGAATGATAATAGTAACAAACTGGTTTATGAAGTGTAGTAAAGGAAAATTTTACCCGGAAATGGAAAATGCCTCATCAATTCGAAATATTCTCTTCCGAATCATTAAATAACGATGATGATGAGTAAAGATATGGTAAAAACCATGAGTGAACAGAAGCGAGTAAAAGCAGGAGAGAAGGTCGGTCCGGGAAAATACGTCTGTGTGGATTGCGGAAAGACATACGAGATGACCGATGCAGAACAGGATCTTCGTCACTGCCCTGCATGTGCTTGTGAGATGTACGACTGCTTCCCGATTACTCATATCAGGGACGATGTAAAAACCCCGGAAGATGCTACACACCCACCGAAGCGCTCGTAACCGGCTTCGACCTGTCCCGGCAGGAACTCAGGTATTGCCTTATGAATATCCCCCACCCCCCGAGGAACATAAATGGTTAATGTATCAGAGCAAGGACAGGTCTTTGAATGTGAGATCTGCGGAAACGTGGTAAAGGTTATCGAAGTCGGAGGCGGCGAGCTGATCTGTTGCGGTGAGCCGATGGTCCTGCAGGAGTGATCCAATGACAACTGGAATGGATGACCTTGAGAAGAAGATCGGAAAAGTACCCAGAATATTCAAAAAACTGGCTGAAACAGATCCTGATATTCACGAGATGATTCTCAAACTTGATCAGTATATCTGGGATGACGGGGCACTCTCGCGAAAGACAAAGAAACTGATTGCTATTGCAATTGCCACCTCAATGAGAGATCAGCATGCAATCAAGGCACAGATGGCAGGCGCGAAGAGCCTTGGAGTAACCAAGGATGAAGTTGAAGAGGCTCTCAGAGTCGCATACATGCTTGCCGGTATGCCGGCATACGTGAACGGCAAGATCATTGAAGAAGAGGTCATGTAGATATGAACTGCGATGAAGAGTTTGAATGCGACTGTATCAGCCTTCCCATACTCGGTGCCCCGGCTCCGGACTTTGAGGCTGTTACCACTCAGGGGACTATAACCTTATCAGAACTGCAGGGAAAGTGGATTGTACTCTTCTCCCACCCTGCCGATTTCACACCGGTCTGCACAACTGAATTCATCGCTTTTGCCCAGGTTTATGATGAACTCAAGGCGATGAACACGCAGCTCATTGGTTTATCAATTGATAGTGTTCATTCCCATATTGCCTGGATAAGGAATATCAAAGAGAAGATGGGTGTTGAGATCCCATTCCCGGTGATTGCAGATCTTGATATGAAGGTTGCAACGTTGTATGGAATGGTTCACCCGGGTCAGAGTAGCACAGCAACGGTGAGGACAGTCTTCTTCATCGATGACAAAGGGATACTCAGGGCAATGATCTATTACCCGCTCAGTAACGGGAGATCAATCCCAGAGATAGTAAGGCTTGTAAAAGCCCTTCAGACCTCTGACAAAGAAGGAGTAGCAACACCGGCCAACTGGCAGCCAGGGGACAAAGTCATTGTTCCACCTCCAAAGACCGTAGAAGAGGCAGATAAGAGGATAACTGAAGGATACGATTACAAAGATTTTTACCTCTGCTTCAAAGAATCCTGACCCCTCTTCTTTTATCAGCAAACCACCAACACTGGATGATATGGGGATCAGGGTTCTTGCCATTTCTGGAAGCCCTCGCAGACATGGCAATTCAGAACAACTGTTGGACTGGGTTCTTTCATCGATGGGTAACCAACCAGATGTATCAGTCCAGAAGATCGCCCTTGCAGATGCAGATGTCAGGCCATGCCGGGGCTGCAATGCATGTGAGCGGTTAAACCAGTGTGTCATCCGGGATGGTATGGATCAACTACATGATCAGATTCTTGAAGCTGACTGCATCATTGTATCATCACCTATCTACTGCATGAGTGTCTGTTCCCAGGTAAAAGCCCTCATTGACCGGGCACAGGTATTCAGATCCCGGAAGTATGTCCTAAAACTGCCGGTTGTTCCACCAGAACGGAAAGGAAAACGACTTGGTCTCTTCATCTCTACAGCCGGACAGGACTGGAGTTACGTGTTCGATGCCGCCATACCGGTAATAAAATGCTTTTTTCATGTGATCGAGGTCAGGGATCGTGACATCGGATATCTGATGATAAATCACGTAGATGAGAAAGGGGCAGTGCTGCACCATCCGACTGCGCAAGAGGATGCGATGAAGAAAGGTACTGAAATAATCTCCATACTCAGAGAGAGGCTCTTTGCATGACCGGGGAGATAAAAGTCATCGGAGTGCTAGGAAGTCCCCACAGGCATGGTAATACTGAGATCCTGCTTGATACATTTTTGAAGGGTGCAACTGAAGCAGGAGCCGATACAGAGAAGGTGATCCTGAGCAGATTAACATACTCTTCATGCAAAGGGTGCAACGCCTGTCATAAAACAGGTGAGTGCATTCTGAAAGATGATGTTCATCCGGTTTTTGAGCGGATGCTGAGTGCAGACTGCCTTGCAATATCGTCTCCCATCTATACCATGGGTATAACCACCGAACTGAAGGGGTTCATTGACCGTGCCCATTATATCTGGGTCAGACATTACAAACTTAAAACCCATCCGCTTCCCTCAGAAAAGAAAATTCTTCACAGGGGATACTTTCTCTCAACCGCAGGAATGGATCGTGATGATGTCTTCTCGACTGCTGTCCCCATGATGACAGCACTGTTTAACATATTCGGGTTTTCGTACTGCGATAACATCCTGGCAAAAGATATGGATGGATGCGGAGGCATTATAGGAAACCCTGATATCCTTGCCTTTGCGTACCAGAGTGGAAATGATGCAGTGAGAGGCATCCTGGCAAAAGAGCCGTGCAATATAGTAAAGTAAGGTTAAAAATTTAATACACCTGATCTGAAATGGAAATGTTATTGAACCCAATAATCGGGTACCGTTCCATAGTTCTCCAGAACGGCATTTTTTCAAGATCAGGAATATTGAATTGAATTATATTCAACCCCTTTTTCAGGCTGATCTCGTGAGCATAACTACCTTGATTTGGTGTTACTATGATGTTTCCTTGGATCTGTCCTTCAGAGATTATATCAAGAGTTCTATTTTGAGAATTGCTTCTCCCTTGAAATCTCAATTCAACTACTCTGTCATTTGGAGATAATGTAGCAAACGTACCATTATTTTCCATCCACCGAAATGCCTTTCCATTCTCATCTTTGATCTGGCTCCAGCCAGTTGTGTAATCTATAAATTGTATGGATGAATCAAAAATATCAGGATTAAAAGTATTTTTTGCAAATATGCGAACATTGTTCAAATTTACAGGAAGCGCTGAAAGGTCCAGATCACCATTTATATATCCTTTCCCATATTGGATGACAGCCTTTTTCTGATCGATAAAGGCGTTATTATCAATTTTATCGAGAAGAGAAATATAATCAATACCAGATAATTCTTTTCGAATAGTATTGTTATAAATCACAAAATATGGGAATCCTTTCTCATAGGCATGCTCTGTATAAAGTGATCTTTCCCCAAATATTTCATAATCGGGATTATATAGGCTTGGGTAGGTTACCATTACTGATTTGGATAACTGATTAAAGGTCAGATAATTATCACCTCTATGATCCATGAGACAACCAACTGTGGTGCTTCCTGTTGATAAAAGTGCGATCAGAAGTATGAGAGAGACCACATAATTTGAATTGTACTCGGTGATCAATGCCACAACTACAAATAATAGCGGGATTATCCAGACAACATACCTGAAGATGTACATCATCCCACAATTCCAATTTATTGTTGTTGTGCTGGCAAATCCAAGCGCAAGAATAATCCCCCAAATAAATAATATGCGTGAATCATGTTGAATTATGATAGAATAGGGGACCAGAATAACTGAAATTATCAAAATTAGTGGAAGATATACTATGATTCCAGAGTTTAAATCACCAAATATCCCTAACACCCTCTCCCAGGATATCAGCGAGAAACTTGCTGCACCAATAAACATTTGAGGGTTGGTCGTATGAAAAAAATAATAACTGTAGATGTAGGGGAGAAGGGAGATAGAAGATATTGCAATGAGACAGATCAAACTCTTAATCTTAAAGGAGTAAGATCTCCAGCCAGATAGAGTCAAAGCCAATGATAGAACCGCAAGTGGAGGATTCTGTAACGAAGCCAATGAGGAAAAGAGGACTGCCAGATAATAATTTTTGTTATCTGATAGAAATCCAAAGAACAGAGACAACGTAACAAAGCAAAACGAAAATACTTCGGTATGAGTCCAGTGTATATACAAAAGAACAGGTGATGAGATGCATATAGCGATGTACCAAAAATGTTTGGGTTTTATTATTGGATCATATCGATACATAACAAACATCGTTATAATCAGCAAAAAAATATTGAAAAATTGAAATGCCTTCAATTCATTTAAGGAAAAAATATGCAGGAGATAAAATAAAGGCAATACAAAGAGAGAATAAAACCAGAGATGAGATGCTTCTAGAGTTCCCTTTAGTGATGCAATGTATCCCGCAGTTAAATTGGCAGTAATACCATTTTCATCATATATTTTTTGCTTTAACTCTGTATCTTGAATCCTGTAATCAGGAGACAAATGATTAAAAAGTGAAATCGTCATCCCTACATATTCATTTCCGTCTCCATTGATTGCCGGATGAAACAAAAATCCTCCAACAAGAAGAACACATGATGAAAAAATAATCAGAAACAGTGTAAGCATCCGGATGTTAGCAATAAAATAATTATTTAGATTTATCAGATTTGAACGAAAATACATCTGGATAAATATAAACATTGAGTTTATTTTTATCTAGTCATCAGGAGCACAAACATCTCATTGTATGATCTCCGAACACTTTCGCCCTGTGCCCTTCCTAATTTATATACCACCACGATGAGGTATCGGTAGATGCAGGGAACAGACCTCGTCTCTGTGAGCCAGAGGTGGCAGGCACGAATAACTGCCTCACCAGACTACGTGATTGTGCCTCATGACAATGTATTCCGCATGGGGCTTCATGCCTCAGCGATCAGCGAATCAGTCTATGATCAGTTCGGGCAGTACTATCGTGAGTTCTTCAGAAGGTATGCCGGAGTTCCAGTTGAAGATGCCATCCCCGGCTCGCCGGTAATAAATGAAGACGGAGAATGTTACCATGTACAGCATACCCGGCCGATATACCTCTCTTCCCGTAGCCAGCCAGACCCGAAAGTTCTGGATGAACTCAGGCTCATCAGGGGTATCGGTCCAAAGGGAGCAGAAAATCTCAAGCAACGAAGCTGTAGAACAATACCCGAACTCTCTCACCACCGCAGGTATCAGAAGGGGGCTGCTCATGTACTTGAGGTCCTCAATGCAGGCCCTGCAGGAGCTACGCACCTGATCAGATCACGGCTCGGCCCATCACATCCCCTCGGCCTTATTGCATCAGAAGGGTTTACACCTGAAAAGATCAGGTTCCTGGACCTCGAGACCCTCGGTATCTTTGGCAGGCCTGTCATTCTTTTTGGTATCGGGTGCCCCGGCCCCGGGGGACTTGTCATCCACCAGTTCGTGCTCAGGGACATCACAGAGGAGCCTGCTGCATTAACTGCAGTCAGAGAACTTCTGGATGGTGCCGATGCCCTCGTAAGTTATAACGGGAGGAGTTTTGATCTGCCGTACCTGAATGAGCGGTTTGCATACTACGGATTTGATCCCCTGCCTGAACTCCCTCATATCGATCTGCTCCATTACACACGAAGGATGTGGAAAAACCAGATTCAGGACTGCAGGCTCTCGACGATAGAACGAGGGTTCCTTGGTGTAGAGCGTGAACACGATCTTCCCGGTATGTTGGTCCCGGAGTGGTACCTGAAGTACCGTGATACCGGGAACTGCGGTCCGCTGGTACCGATAGTCAGACATAACGAGCAGGATATAGCCAGTCTTCCTCTTCTCCTCAATCTGCTCAGGAGCAAAGCACGTGAGTGTTGCTGACTTTCTAGATCTTATAGCAGAAAATCCACGTTTTTCACGCTACATTGCACATATCAGGATCATTCCCGGGCATGATCCCATATTCGGAGATGTGAGAGACCAACTCAATGAGCCATTACAAAAGTACCTGAACGATATCGGAATACGTCTCTATGCTCACCAGGCAAAAGCCATTGATGCAGTCGGAACAGGGCAGGATACCATCCTTTGCACACCAACAGCCTCGGGAAAGACTCTCGCGTTTATGCTTCCCTTCTGCCGCATGAGGATACAGGATCCATCGGCAACCGCACTAGCCATCTACCCTGCAAAAGCACTTACCAGGGATCAACTCGCGAATGCAAAGGCAATCAGTGAAGCCACAGGGATATCGTTGTATCCAGCGATCTATGATGGAGACACCCCCCGCCATGACCGGCCTGCCATCAGGAGCAAGGCAGGTCTCGTGCTTACCAACCCCCATGAGATCCACCATATTCTGCCCTGGCATCATCAGTGGTCGGTCTTCTTCTCACATCTGAAATACATCATCATAGATGAGGCACACCAGTACCGCGGAATCTATGGCAGTCACATGGCACTCCTGATCAGAAGGCTGCTCCGGATCTGTGCACATTACGGATCGCACCCGACCTTCTTCCTCTCCTCTGCAACCCTTGCAAATCCTCATGAGTTTGCAAAGGAACTGACAGGGCGCGAATTTCAGGTCATCGATGAATCAGGGGCACCTGCAGGGGTTCGGTACTTCATACTCTACAACCCGTACACCGGAGGATTTGCTGAAAAGTCAGTCTACACCGAGAGTGCAACTCTGCTCGCATCTTTGGTAGAGACCGGGCTCCAGACCCTCTGCTTCACGGGTTCACGGAAGATGACCGAGGTAGTGACTACCTGGGCGAGAGAACGGTTGAGTGAGGGTGGACCCGACAAGACCGGAAAAATTGCTGCATATCGTGCCGGTTATCTTCCTGAAGAGCGGAGAAACCTTGAGCATCGACTAAAGAGCGGAGAGTTGAAAGGGATCGTTTCTACAAACGCCCTTGAGCTCGGTATCGATATCGGATCCCTTGATGCGGTTGTGATGACAGGGTATCCCGGGACCATGATGTCGACCTGGCAACAGACCGGAAGGGCAGGACGAGGGGCGGGCCCGTCGCTTGCAATACTTGTCAGCTTTCAGAACCCTCTCGACCAATACTTTATGGATCATCCTGAGGAGTTCTTCGGCTCATCACACGAGCACGCGATCATCACAACAAAAAATCCGTATATTCTCTCTGGACAACTCCTCTGTGCTGCTGCAGAACTCCCTTTGAGTCCTGCCAGTGACCTTCAGTGGTTTGGAAGCGGGATGGAGAATCACCTCGATGCCCTTACCGGTGCAGGGCTGCTGACTAAAACCAACCGCGGCTTTGTGTACTCAGGGCGAAAACGTGCGGTTGAACTGGTTTCTCTCTCCGGTACCGGGGAGACCTGGACGATAGAAGAGAAGGGAAGAGTGCTTGAGACGGTGGATCTCGGCCAGGCCTGTAGAGAGGCCCATCCGGGGGCGGTCATCATGCACCAGGGCGAGAAGTACCTGGTCAGCAGATGGGATCATGAGCATCACCGGATCCTTGCAGATGCAGCAGATGTGGAGTATTATACCAGGCCAAATCAGCAGACAACAGTAACGATCGTAAAAGATTCTGCATCAAAACCGATTCCTGGTGCACTGCTCCATTTCGGAGAGGTAGAGGTATCAGAGTCCTACAGCGGATATCGCAAGATCATCAGGCAGACCACAATTGGATCAGAACCCCTTACTCTTCCACCGATAACTTTTACGACCACGGCGTTATGGATGGTTATTGATCAGGAGATCATAGCAAAGATCAGCAACGAAACCTGTGACATCCCTGGGACCCTTCACGGTGCAGAACATGCCCTGATTGCCATGACCCCGTTCTTTGTCCTCTGTGACCGGTGGGATCTCGGAGGTCTCTCAACCGCAATAGATCACCAGACCGGATCATCAACGATTTACATCTATGATGGATATGAAGGGGGAGTGGGACTTGCGGAGCGTGCATACGAACTCTTCGGAGATATATCCAGAATTGCTGCGAATCTTGTTGCAGAATGCAGATGTGCATCAGGATGTCCGGCATGCATCCACTCACCAAAGTGTGGTAACGACAACCAGCCCCTTGACAAAGCAGGGACGATCATGCTGCTTAAAAAACTGGCAGGATTGTGAAGAGGCAAATATCTCAAAACGGAAGAAGAGTTATTTCTTTTCAGGCTGTGGCTGGCAGGCTGCAACCCTCTGTTTATAGTGTTCAGTAATCTTATTGATGTGGGCGATCTTATCCATTTCAGGGCCATAAAGGGCATATCCACGTTTGTCAACACCAACAATCCGGTATGCTTTTCTGAGAACATCAGGAACTTTTGCTGACGGTATCCGGTTCATGTTCATGAAGTTCTCAATCTGTACCTGGAAGTGTTTCTGAAGAAGAGCACGCATCTCAGTGATCATCGTCTTGAACTCCCTGATATCTTCCATGTTCCAGGAGCGAATCTTCACCTCAAGCTTTTCAATATAATCAATAACCTCCTTACTGTTATCGATGTGCTCGTCAACTGCCTGTGAGAGTGCCTGCTCTGCCATATCAGCGCTGTTAATTGTATCATAATCCACGGATACCACCTCCGAAGCAGAGAATTTGTATTATCTTTCTCATTCACGATACATCAAGATTGTTAAGTACCGGGAGTCAGAGAGGGGCAAGACGATATTGAATCAAACAGGTTTCAGATCCATTCTGACGACTGGATCAAAGAAAAGATTCTTTCAGATCTGATAATTCCAATTTTTTTGCCACAGGATTATATACCCGGTCTGCTGACGAGAATACTGATGGATTCTGATACCCTTGAGCAGTTGGTTGATATTCCGTATCCGCAGCATCCTCATTGTGCAACGGTTCTGGTCCTCGATACCTCAGCTTCAATGAAAGGGGCAAAGATAGCTGAACTGAATGAAGGCCTAAAAATCCTGGCTGATGAACTTATTCAGGATGATCTGGCTGCAAAGAGGATCGATCTTGCTATCATCTCCTTTGGGAGGACTGTTGAAGTCATACAGCAGTTCACCGGAATAAGCCAGTTCGAACCCCCTGAACTCGAAGCAGGCGGGTACACACCGATGGGAGCTGCGATACTTGAGGCTGCTTCACTTATTGAGAAACGCAAGGCTGAATACCGTGAGACAGGAGTGGACTATTACCGCCCCTGGATATTCCTGGTCACAGACGGACAGCCGACAGATATGTCCCGGGGTGATGCCAGGTGGCAGGAGGTGATTCAGGTGATCCATGGGGGTGAAGCAGACAGAAAATTCCTCTTCTGGGCCCTGGGCGTGGATCAGGCCAACATGACAGTCCTTCGTGAACTCTCTCCCCCGAACCGCACGCCACTCCAGCTCAAAGAGGCACAATGGTCAGACATGTTTCTCTGGCTCTCCAGAAGTCTTGCCAAAATTTCAGACTCACGTATCGGGGAACAGATCAGTCTTGAAAACCCAACAGGTCCAGACGGGTGGGGCGTTGTACCCCTCTGATCTTCTGATGGCAGCACAAAAACAGAACCAGAACTCCCGGGCAGTAACATGAGTATCAGGATATTTGGAGATTCAGTCCGGGGTAGCAGACACATACAATCCGGCCAGCCATGCCAGGATGCGTATACGGCTTTGTGTTCAGGAAACACCTGGGGAGTTGCAGTAGCTGACGGACTTGGAAGTGCTGAGCATGCCGATACAGGAGCACGAATTGCGGTGGAAACTGCATCTCGTGCAGTAGTCGCTGATCCTGAATCACCTGATCTCCAGCCTGAAGAGCGGATAAAACAGGCATTTCTCAAAGCCCGGGAGGCTGTGCTCACGGAGGCAGAGGAGCAGAGGATGGCTCCGGCAGAGTTTGCTTCAACACTGATCGTTGCCTGCTACTCTGATGAAAAGATCACCATCGGACATATTGGAGACGGGATTGCCGTGGGTATAAGGGAGGGGAATGTGGTCATTCTGTCACCACCAGGTGAGAGTGAATATGCAAATGAAACAGCCAGCCTTATGCAGGCAGACTGGGAGAGACAACTCCGCATTACTCCTACGATTGAGATAGATCACGCAGTCATCGTAACTGACGGATGCCAGGGAGCAGTTGCAGTAAAACGTGGTGGCGGATATCAGCCACATGAGCCATTCATTCTTCCTTTACTCTCATTCATAGAAAAAAAAGTTCAAACCGGAAAAAATCCTGAACCTGACATCACCACATTGCTCTCTTCCAGAAAAATGCAGGAACTTTCAGGCGATGACAAGACCATGGTGATTCTGTTCAGGGAACAAGCATCTCAAAGAGAATCGTAAAGGATTACGAATGGCTGCACTTTTTACCGGAAACCGCCCGCCACGGCTGCAGGTTGATCGGAGCCTGATACCGGTTCAGAGTGGAGCCGGGGTAAAGACTGAGATCCTCACGATCATGAACGAAGGGGGAGGCATTCTCAAGGGAACTGCCATTTCAGATGTGAAATGGATCAGAATCCCAAACCCACGTATAGAGACACCATTTCTAGTTCCTTTCAGAATCGAGATCACACCTGAACGCTCTTCTGCCGCCAGCCCGAAAAAAGGGGCCGTAACCATCATCACCAACGGAGGAACGGCAAAGATCAACGTTGAATATATTGCCCATCCTGCGGTAAAGCCCGGTATTGCACTTGATGAACGCCAGTTTCAGTTCTGTAACCTCCGTAAAGGTGAGGACTTCTCTTTTGATCTCATGGTCCGGAACACGGGAAGCGGACTTCTTAGTGGCACTGTTGAGTCAGAGTCGGACTGGATAGAAGTCAAAACCAGAACACTCTGGACACAGAGCATACAGGCAGTTCAGGTCATAATAAAAACTTCCAAGGCGCCTGGTGCAAGGCAGCCTACCGGAAGAATCAGGATAAGAAGCACAGGAGGAGAACTGGTTGTCCCCGTCTCGATCAATTTCAGGAGCGGTGATGGTCCGGTAATGAAACTCTCACCATCCCGGATCAGGTGTATATGGGACAAGAGAGGGATCATCGAAGAGACACTCACCATCCAGAACGAGGGTACAGGAATTCTGAGAGGGACAATCCCTGCACCGGTTCCCTGGATTAAGATCCTGCCATCAATCTTCCCTGTTGAAAAAAGCACGAAGATTCTGTTAAAAATTGATACCCGGATGCTCGAACCGGATCGGAGCATGAGCGTACCGATCCAGATCATAACCAACGTGGGTATGCAGATCCTCACCCTTGAAGTTGTACCCGGAAGACGCACGCCGGTGCAGGTCAGGAAAACACGTGCATCAATTAGACAACAGCCACGAGCCAGGCTCACAGCCTATGAACCTGACGGGAGGGTATGCACCCTGATCTCAACAGGGAAATCCGGAGGAGAGGGAGAGATCTACTTTCTGGCTGGTGATGATTCCAGGTGTGCCAAGATCTTTCATCCCCATCGAAGGACCCAGGAGATAGATGATAAGATCCGCACAATGGTTGCCTCACCTCCTGACAATGAGTTGCTGCAATTTTTGACATGGCCACTCAAACCGCTTACCGATCTACCCAGGGGAGGCAGGATTATTGGGTACATCATGCGACGCATCCCAGAGGAGTTCAGATCTGTCCACCTCTGGTATGATGAACCCCAGGAGACAGGGAGAAGAAACCCGCATGGACGTATAGCGGCATCCCTTCAGCTTGCCAGACTGGTGGCAGGAGTTCACAAGGCAGGGCACGTCATAGGAGATCTGCGTGAGAACAACCTGCTGATTAATAACCGTGGCGAACTCGTTCTCATTGATACCGACTCGTTTCAGATCAGTGACAAAAACCGCAGAAGAATATTCTGGAGCCGGGTTGGGACTGGTGAGTATCTGCCTCCTGAACATCTTGACGGGTCGTTTGCTGAGTCAGGGTGTGATCGCAGGTATGGGGATCACTTTGCACTGGCAGTTCTCATCTTCAGGTTCATGATGGACGGTGTGCACCCATTCCAGGCAAAAGGTCCGCTTGTCAGGGATGCACCGGCAACAACCGACAAGATTCTGCTCGGGTATTATGCTTTCGAGAGCCGGATGAATGGGATCTCACCGCCAGACTATGCACCCCCATACTCATCCCTTCCATCCCATGTCCGGACACTCTTCAAGGAGACTTTTGTATCAGGACTCCGATCCCCCCATATCAGGCCTGGTGCTGCAAGATGGGAAACCGTGCTCTCTTCACTCATTCTCCAGGATAAAAAAAGCCTGCAGAAGACAACAGATCAGAACTCCATTGATAAGCAAAGACCAGACCGGATTGAACTGGGCAGATGGAGTGACAAGGACTCACCGGAGACCCGCAACGAAGGGATACTGTTTCGTACAGAAACTGGAATCATCACCTCGTTCGGGCAGGACATACAGGTATTTCTGGTAAACAAAGGTATCAGGATACCAGATTCAGAGGTGCAACGTGTCCAGGGAATTCCCCGGTCACTGGTGCTTCCTCTTCAGATAGTATTCAGGGATAACTTTCCTGTGGGGTGGACAATCCCGGCGATCGATCCCGGGAGATATCAACCCTGGCACATGGCTTCCGATCCAGGGAGCAGAACAGATAAAAACGGGAGAAAATTCCACTTCAACCATCGTATCGCTACATGTCGCAACCTGATGGCTGCCATCATCTCTGCAAGAAAACATGGCATACAGGTGGAAAATCTGTCTGAACGAACCGTCTTTGTGGGGCCTGATGCATCGATCAGAATACTCTGCCTGCCTGGGTGGACAAAGAACGATTCTCATATTGAGAGAGGTGTGCCGCCTTCAGTCCTCATCTTCAGAATGCTGATGGACGGATACCATCCATTCCATGCAACCGGGAGCAGAACAACAGGATCAGGATCAAACGAACGGCGGATGGCATCAGGGCTCTATCCATGGACTCACGAAGATCCTACCCTTCGACCCCCATCAGGAGCACCATCGATCAAAACGCTGCCTAAACCTCTCGTAGATCTCTTTGAAGAAGAGTTTAAAGATCGCAAGGGAGACGGAACAGATCATACCAGAATGGAAACCTGGTTTGAGGTATTTGATCAGGTGTACCGGGGATTGATCTGTTGTACTAGAGATCCCGATCACTGGTACCTTTCAAGCTCTGATGGATGTCCATGGTGTAATCAGAAACTCACAACAGCAGAAATCGTGCATATAAGGGCCCCGCAGAAGAGCAGATATTCTATCGTTCTCCTCCTCATGGCTCCAAAAGTTGCCGGACTGTTGCAGGAGCGATACAGACGCAGGCGGACCAGGAATCCCGTACGGACAGAATCATCCCGCTGGGCAACTATCCCACTTCCTCCAGAACGCATCATCTACACCCTGCTTCCCAGACAATGCGGCAGACCCACCCTTGGCTCAGGAGAGGGACAGCAGTACCAGCCAGTCTGGTACACCAGATCATGTATCGCATGTGTCCACCCACCAGAAAAGCCGAAAGGTGATCAGGACGAGACCCACCTGGTTCCACTATCCTGTATTCCTGAAATGATCCCCCCACCGACTCCTGGTATGGATGAGATCACCCTTATCGATGAGATGATCTGGGTCAGCGCAATGGACAGGCTCAGGGGAGAAGGGATCGATCAGACAGGGAAAAAACGCAGAACCAAAGCCCACGAAATAACACATCGGAAGAGACCGGTGGAGATCATGCTCTTTCCAATAGATCTTCCTTTCACCGAAAACAGAAGCGGGGAGATTGAGGTATCAGAGGAGGTTCTCCCGAATCAGGGAGAGCAGTCACACAAAAGAAGGAAACGGTTGAGGATCAGGGCAAGGCTTCAGACCCTCCTCAGGGACTTTATCGGTGTAGCCGAATCAGAAGAACCTTCTTGTGAGCCAGATGAGTCCGGCTCAATACGTGTACCTGGGTCTGAAGATGCTCAGCAGACCAAGCACCAGAAGGTAGCAGCCAAGGAAGAAGACCATGATCTGCATTCCCTGGACCGGTGAGACGAGCAGGAACAGACCGACAATCACCGTCAGGGTTCCCCCAAGAAGTGCAAGGATATAATACAGTTTATCTGCCGATAACCGGGAGGCGAACAGAAGCTGACCGGCACCAAGGAAGAACATCCAGACACCTAGAAATATTCCCAGTACTGACACGGCAAGATCGGGAGAGACGAGTGCAGTTATGCCAAGGCAAAGCCCAAGTATCCCGAGAAGGATCAGGGGAAGCCCGAACCCGGCACCCCGCATCATCGCTCCTGTAATGATCATACCGATTGAGATCACCAGCACAACCGCGGAAAGGACCACCCCGATGAGGCTGGTGACAAACGGGGCAAAGAGAAGAATGATGATACCTATGATCAGCGCAACCAGACCGGATGAACGCTGATTCTGCGGTGATGAGATCCAGACAAACTCCATGGACTGATATTTACTCAATCGCTATTTCTGCATAACGATAGAGAGAGTAAAAGAATCATATTAAAAAACAGAAAAACGAGTGCATCGACCGGGACTCGAACCCGGGTTTAGGCGTTGGCAACGCCTAGTGATGACCACTACACTATCGATGCGTAAGTGCTCTACAAGGTGGCACTCATCACCATATATAATTTTTGAAATTACTCTGTTGAGGAGTACCACCATCATTCAGGAACATAACACGCGCCCATAATACTAACCAGGATATCAGGTGATAAAATTTTTAAAAATGAGAGGAATTGACAATAAATCAGGGTAAATTTTAGACAGATTCATATTTTTCATCTCCCAATTTCTTACAATGATACCCCTCATGGTTGACTGTGCTCACAAACCGGTGACCATCTTCGGAGGGGGAGAAGTGGGAGAACGCAAGGCCAGGTACTTTGCTGGTGAAGCTGATGTTACGGTCTACAGCCGAACGTTCACACCTGCATTCGAGTCACTCCCGGTGAAACAGATCAGAACCGCAATACCACGAGTTGAAACCGAAATTTCAGATCTCATCAGAGGCGCGTTCCTGGTTGTCACGGCGACCTCGGATCCTGATCTTAACCAGATTATAGCAGACAGATGCAGGACCGACGGGATACTCTGTAACAATGCAACCGATCCGCCTGCTGACGTCACACTCCCGGCAAAGTTCTCAGGCGAGAGGTTCACCATCGCAGTCAGTACTCAGGGAGGGAGTCCGGCAGTCTCCCGATTCATCCGTGAACAGATAGAGGCTGCCTGGCCTGATCTCGATCAGATGATCGCTCTGGAGGAAGAACTCAGAAAGGACCTGAAGATGCGCCAGATCCCACAGGCCCGACGCAGAGAAATTCTGACAGCAGTTCTTCATGATGCTGAAGCGTGGAAGAACCTTCAGAATGGAACAGAGGACGCACTCACACAGGTTAGGGAGAAGTACCTCGCATGAGACCAACCCTCTTCGCTCCTCTGACTATTGCAGGTATATCACACCACACTGCCTCAGTTCCGGAGATAGAAGAGTTCAGATTTATTGACGAAGAGGAGTTTCTTACCACCGCACGGGAATGGTTCAAGGGAGTCGCTCTCCTGCAGACGTGCAACCGTGTTGAAGTTATCGTTCACGGGGAGCCTGACATCCTGACAGAGTTTCTCCAGAGCAGGGGGAGAACCAGGTTCAGACTTTACCAGGACCAGGAAGCACTCTCTCACCTGCTCGAACTTGCAGCAGGGATAGACTCGCTGATCATCGGAGAGGATCAGATCCTGGGCCAGCTCAGACGCTCTCTCACCCTCTCGGAAGAGCTTGGTGTTGCAAGTCCTATCCTGGCTCTCTGTATCAACAAGGCGATTCATGCCGGGTCCGAAGCACGAAGGAGAACCGGGATCAATAATGGTGCGATATCTGTCGGATCCGCAGCAGTGCTCCTTGCCGAAGAGCAGTTGCACACACTGGATGGGAAACGGATTCTCATCCTTGGCAGCGGCGAGATGGGAGTGCTGGTTACCCAGGCACTCGCAGCAAAGAAACTCTCTGCCATTTATGTTGCAAACCGGACACTTGACAGGGCCCGGGTTCTTGCTCACAAGATCGACGGGACCGCAGTGCCGATGGATGATCTCTACCGGTACCTCGCCCTTTCGGATGTGGTGATCTGCTGCACAGCTGCTCCTCACCCGGTAGTCCGTGCAAATGATGTCAGGGAGGCGATGAAAGGGAGGACCTGGCCGCTCGACGGTGAGGTTAAACCCATTATCATTGTAGACATTGCCCAGCCGCGAGATGTGGAAGAGGAGGTTGGAACGATCGACGGGATCTGCCTCTTTACCATCGATGATCTCAGACAGGTCAATGACACAACGACCCAGCTCAGACAGGAGGCAGCAACCAGGGCCAGGATCTTTCTTGAAGAGGAACTGGATCAGTTCATCAGGCTGTATAACAGGAGGGCAGCAGATGAGACGCTTGCAACCCTGCATACCTGGGCTGAAACGGTCAGGATCCGTGAGCGTGACCGGGCATTTGCCCGTCTGCAGGGATGTGATGATCATGTTCGTGAGATCGCAGAGGATCTGAGCCGGGCTCTGACCAGAAAACTCCTGGCTGATGTGACCATGTCGATACGGTTCTGTGCTGAACGGGGCGAGATTGCCCGTGCAGAGGAACTTGTCTCGGCAATTACCAGAGGAGAAGGATTATGTTCCCGCAAATCAGAATGAGACGACTGAGGAGGCGGCTGATTCGCCCGCTTCTGAATGAGACCCGAATCGCCAAGACAGATCTTATTGCTCCCCTCTTCTTTGATGAGACAGCAACATCCCCGGTTGCCATTGCCTCAATGCCTGGAGTGATGCGATATCCACCGGCAATGGCCGGTGAAGTATGCAGGAGTCTGGCATCACTTGGGATCAGGGCTGTGCTCCTCTTCGGGATTCCAAAAGAGAAGGACGAGGCTGCCTCAGGAGCTTTCGCCCCTGACGGAGTTATCCAGCAGACGATAAAAGCGATCAAGGCCGCGGTTCCTGACATGGTGATCATCACCGATCTCTGTGCATGCGAGTACACATCACACGGGCATTGCGGGATCATCGGTGATTGCAGAGATGGAGTAGATCTGAAGAACGACGAATCACTCGCCCTGATGCAGAAGATCGCAGTCTCCCATGCTGCTGCAGGTGCTGATATCATCGCCCCTTCATGCATGCTTGATGGAATGGTGACCGCCCTCAGGTCAGCACTTGATGAGAACGGATACGACGAGATCCCGATCATGTCCTACTCCTCCAAGTTTTCAAGCAGCCTGTATGGTCCGTTCCGTGACGCGGCAGGATCCGGATACTCGTTTGGTGACAGGACCACGTACCAGGAGCCGGTTGGAAACCGGCGTGAAGCACTCAGGGAGTCTGAACTTGACGCTGCAGAAGGGGCTGACATCCTGATGGTCAAGCCTGCAGGATGGTTTGGTGACATCATATCAGATGTGGCAACACTTGGTCTCCCGGTTGCAGCCTATCAGGTCTCTGGCGAGTACTCAATGATCAAGGCTGCAGCCATGAATGGCTGGCTTGATGAGAGACGTGTTGTGATGGAGAGCCTTATCTCGCTCAGGCGGGCAGGGGCAGATCTGATCATCACATACTTTGCTGAATCGGTATGCAGGTGGATCGATGAAGAGCAGTGAATACTACGATATTGCAAAGCAGATAATTCCCGGCGGAGTTTCAAGCCCGGTCAGGGCCATACAGCCGTACCCGTTCTATACAATTTCAGGACACGGCCCCCGGATTACAACCGCCGATGGCGCTGAACTGATCGACTGTTGTTGTGCATACGGTCCCCTGATCCTCGGCCATGCACATCAGTCAGTCAGGGAGGCGATAACGAACCAGATCGCTGACGGCTGGCTGTACGGGACACCTGCTCCAGCCGAGATAACACTCGCAAAGCAGGTGATCAGGGATCATCCGGCCATGGATATGGTGCGGTTTGTCTCATCAGGATCAGAGGCAACCATGGCAGCACTCAGGCTTGCACGGGGATTCACCGGCAGGACTGATATCATCAAGATAGAAGGGGGATTTCACGGTGCACACGATGCAGTCCTCGTGCAGGCAGGGTCAGGATGCACAACACTCGGTCAGCCTGATTCGGCAGGAGTGCCTGCCGACCTCGTGAAGCATACAAGACAGATCCCATACAACGATATCGAGTCACTCACTCTCCTTCTGGATAAGGACGCATCATCCATCGCTGCCCTCATCATGGAACCGGTGCTTGGGAACATCGGCCCTATCCTTCCAGATCCAGGGTACCTTGCTGAAGTCAGAAAAGTTACAGCCGAACACGATGTTCTGCTGATCTTTGACGAGGTGATCACCGGGTACCGGCTTGGTATCGGGGGAGCACAGCAGTACTTTGGGATAAAGCCGGACCTTACCACACTCGGAAAGATCCTGGGTGGTGGTCTCCCCATCGGTGCATTCGGAGGCAGGAAAGAGATCATGAGCCTGATAGCCCCGGCAGGGCCGGTGTATCAGGCCGGGACCTTCTCAGGTAACCCTCTCTCACTCACGGCAGGGATTGCAACACTCAAATGGATCCATGAGCATCCGGGAATGTATTCTGAACTGGAGAAGAAGACTGCTGCAATAGAAGAGGCCTGCACCGGGAAGGAAGGATCATTTGTCAGACTTGGGTCGATGTTCAAGTATTACTTCAGATCACAGTCCCCGAGGAATTACAGGGAGGCAAAAGAGGCTGACACATCTGTATTCAGAGTGTTCTGGGAGAAGATGCTCAAAGCAGGTATCTTCCTCCCGCCTTCCCAGTTTGAGACCAACTTCATCTCAAATGCACATTCAGACCGCGAGATAGAGGCGATCAGCCAGGCATACAAGGCATGCATCTGAAGATCGGAACCAGAAGTTCGATGCTTGCACGGGCGCAGGCAGAAAAGGTTGCCGGCCTCCTGCAGAATGAGGGGATAACGACAGAACTCGTCTTTATCTCTACTGCCGGTGATGAGCAGACCGGTGTACCTCTCCATGAGATCGGCGGGCAGGGAGTGTTTGTCAGGGCTCTTGATGATGCCCTGAAAAGAGGAGAGATCGATCTCGCAGTCCACTCGATGAAAGACATCCCTGCAGAGCGGCCTGACGGGATCGTGACCTCAGCGATCCTGAAGCGTGACTCTCCTGCTGATTATGTCGTGACAGAGAAGGATCGAGATGCCATCAGAGTCATCGGCACCTCGAGTACCAGACGGACCGCCCAACTCCAGCGTCACTGGTCGGGGATATCGATTCGTCCGCTCAGGGGGAATGTTGACACACGACTTGGAAAACTGAGGGAGGGAGAGTACGACGCGATCGTTCTTGCCGAGGCGGGACTCCAGCGGCTCTCACTCACACTTCCCGGATTCAGACTTGAACCGACAGTCCATGTCCCGTCCACTAACCAGGGGACGATCGCAGTGGTGAGCAGGGATGAACCCACAGTCACCAGAGCCCTTGAGTGTATCGATGATCAGGCCACCAGGACTGACACCATGATCGAACGGGCAGTCATGGAGAAGATCGGTGGGGGCTGCTACACTCCGCTCGGGATCTACTGTAAAAACCGGTACCTGATCGCAGAAGTCCTCTCGCTTGAAGGTGATCGGATCTTCAGACTTGAGCGAACAATCAGCGATCCGGAAGAGGCACAGAAGTTTGGTGATGAGGTCAGGGAGAGCGGACGCGATCTGATTGATGAAGCCTATGAGAGGCTGGGACTTTCACATGACTGAAACAACAGGAAAAGTATACCTGGTCGGTTCCGGACCGGGAGGGTGCGGGATGCTCACACTCAGGGCCCGTGAAGTGATCGATCAGGCTGAAGTAATTCTGTACGACCAGCTCCCCGGGGATGAGGTACTTGCCTCCCTCCCACAGACTGCTGAACTGATAGACGTCGGAAAGTATGGGGACAAGCACACCAGGAAACAGGGTGAGATAGAAGACCTCATGATTCAGCGTGCCAGAGAAGGAAAGAGAGTTGTCAGGCTGAAAGGCGGTGATCCATTCATGTTCGGCAGGGGAGGGGAAGAGCTTGAGACCTGCAGGGAACATGGCATCCCGGTCGAGGTGGTTCCCGGGGTGACGAGTGCAATAGCGGTACCTGCATCGGTCGGGATACCTGTCACGCACCGGAAGTGGGCATCACAGGTCACGGTGATCACCGGGAACGAGGACCCTACTAAAGAAGAGTCTGCCATCGACTGGGAGTGGCTTGCACGCAGCCGTGGAACGATCGTGATCCTCATGGGCGTGAAAAACCTCCCAACGATAGCAGAAACATTGATCAGATTCGGAAGGGAACCGGAGACCCCAGTCGCAGTAATTGAACGCGGACTCAGGCCTGATCAGCGGGAGACGATCGGAACACTTGCCACCATTGCTGAGCGTGCAACTGCGGCAGGTGTCAGACCACCTGCTGTTATCGTCGTCGGCGGGGTTGTTGAGATGTACCGATCAGACGAGGAGCGGATGGTCCGGCCGCAGTCCTCAAAAAGCCAGTAAGACCCCTTTTCTTTTTGTAAAACTCAGCATACAATTCTTTTTCTGACAGGAGAAGGATTATCACCCACTACCCGGATAGTATCGATCATGACAGGGTGTGAGCACCCTGCAGGAGAGGTAAAATGAATTCATCCAGGTTATACAGCGGTTTAATTACGCTGTTTCTCGTCCTTCTCCTTGCCGTGAGTACAGTATCAGCTGGATCTCAGGTCTCCTGGACGAAATCCGGACTCCTGTACTCAGGACAGGGGATCGTGCATCAGTTGCAGATCGACTGCAGTACCCAGCTTGTGCTTCAGGCCCCGGCAGGTACTGCATTCGATCTCTATGCGATGAAAAACTACAACCAGTTCAATTCCTGTCAGGGAGTCTCCTATGTCAGGACTCATCATGACAGGGCTTCTATCGGGAGCGGCGGCATAAGTTCGCTCACCCTTGAGCCTGGTACCTGGTGCGTCGCGATCTATGCCAGATCAGGGAGCGGCCAGTATTTGCTTGAAGGGAGCAGTACCTGCCCGATTCCTCCGTACTCGCACCCGGATCCCTGCTTTGGGAATTCCTGCTGCGGTGATCAGTGTAACCCCGGCTGCAGTCCGTTCAAGACTGATGTCAAGACCGGATACCTTTACCAGGGCCAGAGCCAGACGTTCGGTTACTACATCCCAGCCCAGCGAAGCTACATTGAGTGGATCCTCACCGGGCCATGTGGCAGTGAGATCATCCCGATGAGCATGATGTCTGCCGGTGATGTACAGACCATGCGGACCAGGTTCTGTGGTACAGACTTTGATCTCTACATCTACAAACAGGGGGATCGCAGAAACTGGGGATGGTACGCAGATTACGCTGATACTGGATCAGGATCTGGCGGGTACGTAGGCGTCGCATACCCACAGACCGGGGCAACCTACTATGCCCAGGTATATGCCAAGCAGGGAAGTGGACAATACACTCTGACCTGCCGGAGTTATACCTGCCAGGACGATGTGGTCATGATGATGAATAAGCCTGACATCACAACGATGATGTATACGGCAACCTCGGTTGTACCACCATCCTGATGGGAAATCAGCCAAAGAAACGCCTCCGTAAAACGAGAAGATTGATTAGGAACCTTGAGTAAGATCATACTGTCAGAGCATTGTTCAATGTAAAGGGGAGTGGAAAATGAAACACATTTCAGGATATCTGGCTGCTGTGGTGATCCTTGTGGTCATGGCAGCATGTATTGCACCCGGGTCGGCAAGTTCCGGGTACTTCTGGTCAAAGAGTGGCTACCTTTATCAGGGGCAGGCCTCAACGTACGAAATCCAGGTGGACTGCGGGGCCCAGCTGGTTTTAAATGCGCCATACGGAGCTGACTTCGACATCTACGCGATGAGAAGTCCGGTCGGAAGCTGGCCGAATGAGAACTACATCATGGCACATTACGACAAGTCAGAAACTTCATACAATCAGGTGAAGTATCTGAACCTTGATCAGGGCTCATGGTACGTGGTTGTATACTCCTCATCCGGATATGGTCAGTTCACACTTGATGCATCCAGCACCTGCACCGGACCGAACCCACCAGGTCCAAGCCCATGCTATGGTAATCCAAACTGCGGCGGGACCAACTGTGCCCCGGCAGCTGATGATGTCAAGACCGGGTACCTGAATGCAGGTGAGGCAAAGACCTACACCTATCAGATCATGGGTGACCGGAACTACATCGAGTGGATCCTTTCAGGTCCCTGTGGTGATCAGGTCATCCCGATGGCGATGATGTCAGCAGATCAGGTCAGCACGATGAGGAGAGGATACTGCGGATCAGACTTCTCGCTCTACGTCTACAAAGACTGTGACCCACGATACAGTAACTGTGCAGCAACCAGGGCTGATACCAGCAGCGGATCAAACAAGTACGTCGGAATCACGTACCCGACAACCGGTTCCCGGTATTACGCACTGGTCTATGCAAAGAACGGCAGCGGAGCATACACCCTCCATGCACGCAGTTACAAGTGCCAGGATGATATCATCGCCATGATGGCAAAACCTGACATGGTCTCGATGATGAGCACTGCAACAGACATCGAAGCCCCGGTCAGTGTCCTGGGCTCAACGTAAGGTGCCGGCTACCCCCGGTAACTCATTTTCTCTTTTTAACAGTCACGAGGCAGAACGAGCCTCACATCGCCTAAAAATGGTATAGCATTTTATTCGAGCAGGTGAACAAGAAGACCGCTCAGAAGTTTTGGCTCAAACCAGGTGGACTTCGGGGGCATGATCCCGCCGTCATCTGCGATGGCACAGACGGTCTGGACATCCACCGGCTGCATGGCAATCGCGGCTACATATTCTCCAGAGTCTACCTTCGCCATCAGGTCGCGTATGGGTCGGGCACCACCTAAGTACTGGAGCCTGGCATCTCCCCGAGAATCGGTGATTCCCAGGAACGGAACAAGAACCTGATCCTGCAGAACCGATACATCGAGCGAATCAATCCGGGAGACCGCACCGGAGATCTGGATCGCACATTCATACCATCTTCCTTCCAGGTAGAGATGAAAAACGTGAAGCTCGCCTTTCTTCTGCTTTGGCGTAATCGAGTAGGCAGAAGGCTCAATTCCATCAAATGGTGTTACTGTTGCAACCGCCCGGAGTGCGGTCAGAAATGTTTGAGGTGTATATTCACCAAGGGAAGTCAGCAGACGACTGTACCCGTGAACTTTCACCTCATCCTCTGCAAAGACGACACCCATTACATGCCAGGTCTCTTCAGGGATGCTGATGCCCCTTTCAATCCTGCGCTCTGCAACATTCAGGGCAGACTTGCACCGGTGATGACCATCAGCGATATAAAGGGCCGGAATCTCTCCAAATGCCTTTGCAAGAATTTGGATCTGTTCAGGATCGCGGATAGCAAAGATCTGATGAATGCTCCCGTTTGCTGCAGTGACCTCCATGAGGGGTGCACCGGCTGTTCCTTTCTGAAGCAGGCTTGCAACGTCTTCGTTCTTCAGGTGAAGCAGGACAACCGGGCCGGTATTGGCATTCATCGCATCGATGTGCCGGGTCCGGTCTTCTTCCTTGTCGTACCGTGTCAGTTCATGCTTGTGAATAATACCGGATTTGTACTCACGGGCATCAACGCAACATGAAAGGCCGGTGTATGACCGTCCATCATGGAGAACCCGGTATACATAGAGAGCAGGATCAGATTCCTGGATAATAACCTTGTCAGTGAGATACTTATCAAATATCTGTCTTGAGAGGGAGTAGACCTGATCTGCATACGGATCGGAGTCAGGAAGTAGTGCATCTGCTCTGCTGATCCGGAGAAAACTGAGTGGCTGAACGGCGATGATCTCACGTGCTTCTGAGGCACTGACCACATCATAAGGCACTGCAGCTATCTCCTGAGCCTTACCATCAGCAGGCCGCACCGCTGCAAAAGGATATATATGAACCATATGTCTGGCACCAGTCTGATTATACGTATCCCCCTGCCCCTATAAGAGGGCAGTGACAAACCAGTACTGCAAATATGGAGACCAGGAATCTGCAGATCCGCAGGATGAAAGAGGCTGATATTCCTGCAGTTGAGTCTATCGAACAGAGATCATTTACAGATTCATGGAGCAGGGATACTCTGGAGGAGGCTCTGGAAATATTTCCGGATACTAATTTTATCGCTGAAGCACCGGACGGAGTTGCCGGGTATATCATCTGTGGGGTTGAGGATACCGGTGAAGACATGTACGGCCATATCTGCAGCCTTGCGGTATCGCCACTTCATCGCGGGTCAGGAATAGGCTCAGCCCTGGTACAGCGGGCAGAGTACCAGGTCATGCTCAAGGGCGCCACTGCAATGCAACTTGAGGTCAGGATATCAAACCAGAAAGCACAGATTTTTTACAAAAAACTCGGGTATGAACCGGTGTTTCAGTATGCAGAGTATTATGCAAACACCGAGGATGCCATAGTGATGATGAGGTGGTTCAAGTATTAACAGATGGCAGCCTCTGCCTCTTGTGAAAGCAGAACTTCACCGTGAACTAATTATTCTCTTAACCTGAACCTTTTCTAACTAGCCTGATCACCAGACCGGTGGCGGGAGTGATATATCATGATACTCAGAATCGGACTGTTTCTTATCTCCCTGAGCATTCTTCTCACCATTTCATTACCGGTGGCAGCCGCCACGAATGAATCATCCACCTTTGATCTTGCCATCACTGATCTTCACTCGGCTCCATCCGGCGCACCGGGAAGCCCGCTGTATACCCGGTTCACGGTGATGAACAAGGGCACCAGGATCTCAATGACTGATACGGTGACGCTGTACCTTTCGACAGACAAGAACATCACAACCGCTGACTACCCAATCGGCGAGACTGAAGTCTCATTCATACGACCGGGAAAGTCTGTTGAGACCGGACTTATCGGAAAAGTACCTGACACTATCCCTGCAGGAAAATATTACGCAGGTGCCCTGCTCACAATCAAGTTTACCCTCATCAACGATGTAAATGAGAGCGACAACAGCATCGCAGGCAACCAGGTCACTATCAACAACACCTATACCCGCCCGCAAGACTGGTACAACGAACGGATATCTGACCTCGTACTGAACTATACAAACGAAGAGCGGGCGAAACGAAATCTTTCAGAGTTAACGCGGGATTCTGCACTTGATGTGGTTGCACAGGATCAGAGTCAGGACATGGCAGATCGCCAGTTCTTTGACCATGTCAACCCATCGGGCGAGAATCCGATCGACCGGGCAACCCGCCACGGATATAACCAGACACGGTATCTCCCGAGCGGGCAGAAGTTCTATGGGATAAGCGAGAACATTGTGAAGATTCCGATCGGTGATGTCTACCAGTTCGGGAAGATCAATCCTGATGATCCGGATCAGGTTGCAAAGGTCGCAATAGAATCATTCATGAACAGTATATCCCATAAGACAACGTTGCTGCTTCCAGAATTCAGAGTGATCGGACTTGGGACTTCCTTTGACGGGACAAGTTACTACATCACCCAGAACTTCTTTTAAAAACCCCAATGGTGCCCATTGGGGGCCCCACCCAGGACTGATGAAATGTTTTCATAGGAATTTCGAGATAGCGTAGTCACCGAAGAGGACCCCGAAAAAAATTGTGAGGACCACAAGTTACACTTTGAACTTATGAATCTCATTCTTCAGTTCGCTGGTGAGATCGCCGACCTCCATGATCGCACTGTTGATCTCTTCTACCGATGCACTGACCTGCTCAGCCAGGGTTGAGAGTTCTTCGACCTGCTTCAGGTTATCACCGGTCAGTCTGATTCCTTCCTGTGCCGTGTTCACAACCGAGGTAGAGATGTTTGCCTGATCCTCTATCGCCTTGACGATCTCCCGCATATCACGGGTGACTTCAGAAGCACCATTCACCATCTGATTGAGGGCCTCAATCGTCTTGGTCACACTCTCCACCCCATGCGCAATCTCGGAGTGAGATGAACGGATTGCGGTTGATGTCTTCTCACTGCTCCGCTGGATGGCGTTGATGACATCAGAGATATGATCTGTGGCTTTTCTGGCGTCTGCAGCAAGGTTCTTGACCTCACCGGCAACCACAGCAAATCCACGGCCTGCATCTCCTGCCCGGGCAGCCTCGATTGCAGCATTGAGGGCGAGCAGATTGATCTGACCGGCGATGTCATTGATCATCTTCACGATCTTGTTGATCTCACGGATCTGGTTGTTGAGTTCATCAATATCCTCAACGCTCTCCTGGGCGATCCGCTTTACAACATCCATCCGGTCGTTCGCCTCGTTTCCAAGGGTCTGAGCCTCGCTTCCCCGCACAGTCACATCCTGGGCATGTCTGAGAATCTCCTGTGAGGTGCTGGTGATCTCTTCATTTGACGCGGAGAGGGTGGAGATCTGATCCGTGATATCCTCGATGTGGGCTATGAGATCCTTCCCGGTCTCGGCTGACTGCTGAACGGTCTGGACCACCTGCAGGGTTGCCTTTGCAATTGATTCAGATCCTTTGCTGATCTCCTGCATTGTGTCAGAAACATCGCCAGATACCCTGTTCACTTCAAGAAGTGCATTCCGGAGGGCCTCTACGGTCTTGACGGCATCACTCTTGACCACACCCAGGGGATCGCTCTCACGTATGACGATGTCAGCAGTGAGATCTCCTGCTGAGACTTTCTCAAACGCACCAGCAAGATCCTTTGCGCTGATGTCCAGTGCTGATGCATGGTCTTTAGACTCCTGGATCATCCGCTGGATCTCTTTCTCCTTGCCGATCTCATCGGTCCGATCCTTGTACGTGGACATCACGCTGACCACCTGCTCATGCTTGTCAAGAAGCGGGATGATATCCTGTTCAATATGATGAACACCTGCAGGGAACTCAACAACAAGGTGACCGGTAACTGCTTTCTTTGTCTTCAGGGCTTCCTTGAGACCCATGCCTGTCTTTTCAAGAACTTTAAAGTCATGAGCCCTCATTGAAAGGAGTTTACTCTCAGAATAACCACTCATCTGAAGAAACGATTCATTCACTTTGAGAATCCGCAGATTAAGATCCATGAGGAGGAGCGGAAGGGGATTCTGATTGATCATCGTCATCTCCTGCTGCTGAAGCTCACGGATTGTCTCCATCTGCTCTTTCATCTCATGTTCTACACGCTTGCGCTCTGTGATATCCTTGAATGTCGCCTGCGTCCTCTGACCTTCAGGAAGATCAAGAACCTTGAGCGTGACTTCTGCATCAAACGAAGTACCATCGCCCCTGTTGAGGACACACTCAAAGCTTTGAGGAATCCCCCGGGCTGCATCGTCATAGTGCCTGCTGAAGAAGGAAACCGATTCAGTGCCATCCGGTTGTGTAGGAGGAGAGAGATCACGCAGACTCTTCCCGAGGATCTTTTCACCAGGAATCAGAAATATCTCTGATGTTGTGGCGTTGCACTCCACGAGAATGTCTTTGTCAAAGAGGGTTATGCCATCATACGCCGCATCTATCATTGCGCGGTATTTTCTTGCCTCTGCCTCCCGGAGTTGATCATTCTCCCTGCTCTTCTTCCGGTTTTCGGACTCACGGATCTCACGCTGAATGACCGGGATCAGGGGCTTTAAGTTACCTTTAAAGATGTAATCGTGGGCACCGCTCTTCATGAGTGAGACCGCAGTATCCTCACCGATCTCTCCGGAAATAATGATGAAAGGAATGTCAAGACCACGTTTGTTGAACTCCTGAAGAACATCAAGACCGGTAAACCCGGGGAGTGAATAATCACAGAGGACAACATCCCACTCCTTGGTGTCAAATGCTTCACGGACAGACTGCAGTGTATCCAGTCTCAGGAGATCTGTCGTGTATCCACCTTTTTTTAGTTCATGCATCACCAGAAATGCATGATCCTCATTGTCCTCTATCAAGAGGACACGCAATTGATCTATTGCCATCTTTATCCCTGAGTCACCGTTTATCAACACTCTCGCAGCGCAAATAATAATAATCTCTCACGACTTACGTTAAAGACTTTTTTTATTATCGGGAAGCGTGGATGATGCGGCACCTTCTTATTGATCAAGTATTCAGGAGGAAGCTTTGCGCGATATGAAGACGGAGATCCTGATTTCAGGTATACAGAGAAAATATCTTTTTTCGTAAATATCTCGTTCAAAGGTAAAATTCAGGGATATTTTTTAATTAAAACCAAGATTTAAAGAGTTTGAAATCTGAAGAAGATAATTCCCCGAAGCGGCTTCAAAGATGATTATAACATCTGGATCTAGTATCAGGGAGTGAAAATTGGATATATTTTGTATTAAAATAAAAAGTATTATATATTGGACGGAAAAATCTTTTAATTGTCAGGGAAACTTCTGTGGACATATCAGGCATGAGATATCCGGGGGGTTTTGAACACATATAGGCAGGTGTTATTTCTCCTGCCTTTCCACATTCCCTGATATATGGGAGAGACGCTTTTTTCCATGCACCCGGATCACAAAGGTTGAAACCTTCTCACGGTAAACTCACTCACTATAAGATGGCTGTCGATATTCTAGAGTTCAATCTGGGGGGAGAATCATATGCCATGGATATACAGATTGCACGTGAGATCGTGGAGATGCTCCCCATAACTCCAATCCCACGAGCTCCCGGCCATGTCACAGGTCTTCTGAATCTGCGTGGTGAGATCACAACAATAATTAATATTCACCATCTTCTGGGAATAAAACCTGCAAAAGAGCGGGAAGAACAGAACATTATGGTGCTGGTCCCTGACGCATTTGAGAATACAAGTGTCGGGATGATTGTTGACGAGGTCCACAGTGTCCTTACCGTTGAGGATAAAGACATCGATACCAATGTGAAAGGCGTGAATGCAGAGCTCGCGGATTATGTTCATGGTATCATCAAACTCTCTCAGGATGACGGGACCAGGACCGAGACTGAAGAGGCTGATGTAGAGAGTAAGAAACGTCTGATCATCTGGATCGATGTCAGGAAGATCCTGATAGAGACGATCGAGAGTTCAGGAACTCGGCAAGAATAACTTTTTTTTCAGCTTCGAAACGAAAAAAGAATACTTGATTTTTGGGAATAATCCGGATAGTTGGTGTATGGGGAATTACATCCCCATGCCGCCCATTCCACCCATACCGCCCATGCCGCCCATCTCATCCATGCCGCCTGGTGGCATGGCCGGGCCTGCTGACTTTGCAGAGGCGATGATGTCGTCAATTCTCAGGATCATAATTGCTGCTTCTGCAGCACTGGCAATTGCCTGGGTCTTGACACGCAGCGGTTCGACAACTCCTTCCTTCTGCATGTCTGAGGGCTTTGCCTCGAAGACATTGAGACCGACGGTCTTCTGACCCTTCTCATGTGCTGCACGAAGCTCGACCAGCATGTCGATCGGATCAAGACCTGCGTTCTCTGCAAGAGTGCGGGGGATGATCTCGAGTGCTGATGCAAATGCTTCGATTGCGAGTTGTGCACGGCCACCGACGGTTGCTGCGTACTCACGGAGACGGAGTGAAAGTTCGGTTTCAGGTGCTCCTCCACCGGCTACACACTTCTTGTCCTCGAGGACAACGCCGACTACGCGGATTGCATCCTCGAAGGCACGCTCAAGTTCTGCAACGACGTGCTCGGTTCCACCGCGGATGATGATAGAGACTGCCTTGGGGTTCTTGCACTCCTCGACAAAGATCATCTCTTCGCCTGAGATCTTGCGCTCTTCAACAATTCCTGCAAACCCGAGTTCGGAGTCTGAAATTGCATCGATGCTGGAGACGATTGCTGCTCCGGTTGCACGTGCAAGTTTCTCCATGTCACTCTTCTTGACACGGCGGACTGCAAGGATGCCTGCCTTTGAGAGGTAGTGCTGTGCGATGTCGTCGATACCCTTCTGGCAGAAGACGACCTTTGCACCGCTCTTGATCACCTTGTCGGTGATGCTCTTGATCATCCGCTCTTCCTCATCGAGGAATGCCTGGAGTTGGTCAGGGCTGGTGATGTTGATCTCGGCGTCAACCTCGGTCTTCTTGAACTCGATTGCCGCGTTCAGGAGCATAATCTTTGCCTTGGTGATGCTGCTTGGCATACCTGGGTGGACACGCTCCTTGTCAATGACCATTCCGAGAACGATCTCGGAGTCTTCGATTGACCCGCCGACTTTCTTCTCGATCTTGATATTTTCGGTGTCAACAGTTCCATCGGTCTCTGCGACCATGGTGACTGCCTTGACAATAAGATCACAGAGGCTGTCCTTTGAGGCTTCTGCACCCTTTCCGGTCATTGCAGTCTCGGCAATCTTCTTGAGGATCTTTACATCCTTTGGCTTGACATCAATTGCAAAGCCTTTGAGAAGTTCCTGCGCTTTCTCTGCTGCCATCCGGTATCCGTGAGCGATAACGGTTGGGTGAACATCCTGCTCCAGAAGATCTTCAGAGCGCTTGAGCAGTTCACCTGCAATTACGACTGCGGTGGTGGTACCGTCGCCGACCTCATCATCCTGGGTCTTGGCAACTTCGACCATCATCTTTGCAGCCGGGTGCTCGATGTCCATCTCTTTGAGGATCGTGACACCATCGTTTGTGATAACGACATCACCGATGCTGTCCACGAGCATCTTGTCCATACCCTTTGGTCCAAGAGTTGTCCTGACTGCGTTGGCAACCGCCTTTGCGGCGGCGATGTTCATTCCCTGGGCATCTCGCCCGCGGGTGCGTGAACTGCCTTCTTTAAGAATAAGAATTGGTTGTCCTCCAAGCTGTGTAGACATACAGAATCACCACGTGTAGGATAAGGTTGTTTAGTGGTTCTATATAAAAATTTCAGTTCAGAATGAGATTGAGGAGATCATCCGCCTCTTCCATTGAGAGAAGGTCCTCCTCGCCAAGCATCAGGGTCTTGCCGATTCTGCGCTTGCGCTGATCGTCAGTCATGATGCACATGGCATGGGAGCGGGTTACCTGTGAGATATTGCCGATAATTCCGGCCCTTTTTGATAATTTCTGGGATCTGCCATAGCCGGTGAGAATTGTATGATCCTCATACCTGATCAGGGCCTGGAAGGGCGCACGGTTCATCATCTGCAGGTGCATCCCCATCTCCTCTATAAACGGCTGGATAGGGATGTCTTCTTCAGGGAGAGAGAAATCGTGAGGAATATGAGGTGAATAACTCAGCAGATCGATCGGCTCGACAACTCCGCTGTCAAAGGTCTCTTCGATCCTGATGGCGATATCGATCGTTGTGCCCATCCCGGCCTCGTACTTTGCCACGGTCCGGCGGGAAACTCCGAGCATCTGGCCGAGATCGCCGAGTGAGAGGTTGCTTACCTCACGCAGC
The DNA here is from genome assembly GCF_963668475.1 of uncultured Methanospirillum sp. Taxonomy (GTDB): domain Archaea; phylum Halobacteriota; class Methanomicrobia; order Methanomicrobiales; family Methanospirillaceae; genus Methanospirillum. Next base: position 2,837,015 of record NZ_OY764544.1, on the reverse strand, counting down.
TCACGCAGTTTTTCGCCGCTGATGTTGACATAGAGACCACCGGGTGAGGCGTAGATTAGAGGGGGCGAGCCGTCAACAAAGAAATCATGGAGGGTGGCATAATTTATCGCAGATATGCCGTACCTGACATATACCGCTCCACGTTCCAGTTCAGCGTCACGTGCCCGTTCTCCGACGACAAGCGGAGTGCCGCCGAGATTTCGTGAGATCTGATCCAGATCACGTGCGTTATCTTCGCTGATACTGTCTATATGTGAAATTACTTTCAGGACAACTATCTGAGTGCCATTATTGGCGATGAGGTCAAAACTCTTCGGCCGCATTGCAAAGAGTTCTGATACATCATAGCCAGCCATCATCATCACGCTGATGACATTCTGGAGCAGACGGTCCTGTGACATGCCTGTAGTTACTCTGTATTGGGCCAAAACAGTTATAAGAATATGGTATCAGGTGAATTGAACAGGTTTATTCAATAATCCAAGATATATTAGTATTTACTATAAGATATGAAAACGTCATCAGTCAATGTAACAAGATTTGACATTATCTTCCTATTGTGCCTGGGAATCTATATTCTGTTCTTCTCCTGGTACTCAATACTCAAGATGAACACCTTTCAGATGAATCATGACCTGGGGATATTCAGCCAGGCCCTCTGGTCAACAGCATTTGAAGGGAGGTTCTTCTTCAACTCACTTGAAAACTCGATCAACAACGGAGTGACATCCCATTTCGGTGTGCATACCTCTCCGATACTTGCAGTTCTCCTCCCCCTTTACACAATACTTCCAGAAACACAGACACTGCTGGTTGTCCAGACTATCCTTCTCGGTCTTGGTGCAGTGCCGATTTATATCACTGCAAAAAAATACATCGGAGAGTCGGGGGCTGTTGTACTCTCGCTTGTATATTTCCTGTACCCGGCCCTGCACGGAGTGACCCTGACTGATTTTCATGAGATCGCATTTCTGCCGTTTCTTCTGGGTTTTTTTGCCTATGCATGTATATTCAAAAGAAACATCGCAATCCTGATTCTGGGACTGGTATGCCTCATGATAAAGGAGGATGTTGCAGTGATCATCCTCTTTGCGTCATTATACGGGATTTATCTATTCAGGAATCAGGACCAGAATAGTTTCCGCACATATCTTACCCTGCTTATCGTATCCGCGATCTGGGTTATCATTGCATTTTTTGTGATAATGCCGGCGTTCAGCCCGATGCACGAACTGGTCTCTACAACATTTATTTCACAATACTATCAGGTTAGTGCAGATTCCAATTTTGACCTGATTCCCAGGATCGTGTATCTTATAGAAATATTCATACCCCTCTTGTTCCTGCCATTATTATCACCAGAAATCCTGGTGATCTCGATCCCTCCATTCGCTGAAATCTTTCTATCGCAATCAGGGTTTTTCAACATCGGGGCACAATACTCATCCTTACTCATCGTGCCACTTTTCTTTGCAACCATCTTCTCACTTCAAAAGATTCAGAAAAAAGTCGCAGGAAATACACATCATCTCTTTGAGATCCTTCTCCTCGCTCTCCTTGTTAGCAGTATCATCTCATGCTGTCTCTACTCCCCGGCAGTAACCATCAACCCGATTCTTGAGGCGTCAGAGGATATGCATGCAGATTCAGAATGGTTCATAAAAGGAGTCTCGCAGATACCGGGTAACGCTTCAGTGTCCACCCAGGCAAACCTGGTGCCATTCTTTTCAGAAAGAATGTACCTGTATGAAGATCAGATCAATAACGCAGATTACGTGGTTTTTTTAACAAAATTCGTAAACTCAAAGTCATACGTGGATCGGGTTCAGGAGATTTCCCGCTCATACAAATGCATTTACAGAGAAAACGGACTATATATTTTCAAACGAAGTAGTCTCTCGTAATCTTCAGATACCGGTGCCATGATGATATCCTCCTCTTTCTTTAAAACGGTGATCTGGTGCTGAGCAAAAAAGAATTCTGGATCGGTCTTGACGACACCGATTCAGCAGAGGGGATGTGCACAACCTGGCTTGGAGCCAGGCTCATCAGAGATCTTCGTGCAGTAGGGTTTTTAGTAAAAGAAGCACGCCTCATCAGGTTGAACCCGACAATCCCATTCCGGACACGGGGGAATGCTGCAATCGCCATCAGGGCCTCTGGAGATCCGGATGTGGCATTTGCACATGCCTGTACTCTCGTCCACGCCTATGCAGACTTCAGGTGTGAAAAGACACACCCCGGTGTGGTAGTAGCAGATGAGCAATTACCCCCGGATTTTTATTTTAAGGCAGTCACTTCTATCTGCACCATCTCTGAAGTTGAGGAACTACTCACAAAACATGCCAGGGTATGGAAGGGGTTTAAACTCGGCCGGGGACTCATCGGAGCTGCAGCTGCAATCGCCTCTGTTCTTCCGGACCACACCTGGGAGTTTCTGGCGTACCGGGACGAGTCACGATGGACAACTCCCCGTGAGGTCGATCCTGAAAGTCTCTTCACTTCAGAAGCGGTGACGACCCCGCATACATGGGACACCGTTGACTGGATACAGAACTCTGTCGTCTGTGTACCGCATTCTTCTGACCCGGTCCTCTATGGAATAAGGGGAGATTCACCATTCGCCGTAGCACGTGCAGCATCATGCATCAGATCAGAGTCATACCCATGGGGGCAGATCTGGCTCACAAACCAGGGAACCGATGCACATCTGGTCACCGGAACGATCGGATCATTGGAAGAAGGATCCTCATACCGGGTGAATGGAACGGTTCTGAAACAGCCGGTCACCGGGACCGGGGGGCATGTCAGTCTGGTCATCGGGGATGAGGGAGCAGAACTCACCTGTATGGCATTTGAACCCACAAAAACATTCAGACAGCAGATCAGACTCCTCATTCCGGGAGATCAGATCATCGCAGTCGGATCATACCTGAACAGCACACTAAACCTTGAGAAATTCTGTCTCTGTTCCAGTGAGAGAGATGAACGCAGGACTGCACCGTACTGCAAGACCTGTCATAAACAGATGACCAGCGCTGGAACAGGGAAGGGGTACAAATGCAGAAAGTGCGGAGAAAAAGCCCATGAACCAGAAATAGTGACACACAGACGGGAGATCCTCCCCGGCTGGTACGAGGTTCCACCATCAGCCCGCAGACACCTTGCACGACCCCTCATCAGAAGAAAAGAAGGGCCTGCTAACATTTTTTTCACCGGATGACCTAACTCTTGAACAATGCCGGCTGTTCAGATTACCATGGCTGAAGGAAGAACACAGGAACAGAAGAGAGCCGTTGCAAAGCGGGTTACTGACGTACTTGTCGAGGAACTTGGTGTGGCTCCTGATGCGATCACCGTGTACATCTACGAACTCGGACGTGACCAGATCGCAAAATCAGGAGTATTCCTTTCAGAAACCACATAACGGATCCACTCATCACCAGTTACTTGTTGCGCAAAGGTACATACATACACATGGACTGCGATATTCCGGTCAGACAGGCTCATCTCAGGCCGGGAATGAGTGTCAACGATCTGGTTACGGTGATGGGGCAGGCGGGTGCGTATAACGGAGGCGCCTTCTCGCGGGCGGTCTCCATCTACACATCCATGCTGACCGATACCAAAACAACCCGGTTCCTCGGATTTGCAGGGGCAATGGTTCCTGCAGGGATGGGAGGGATCGTGAGCGATCTTCTCCGGGATGGAAAGATAGACGCTCTGGTCTCAACCGGGGCAAACCTCACTCATGACGTGATAGAGGCTATCGGCTGCCATCACTTCAAGGGAACCGAGCGCTGCAACGATGTGGATCTCAGACACGAGGAGATAAACCGAATATATGATGTCTACCTCCCGAATGATGCATTCATCTCTTTTGAAGAGTTTATGCAGGGAGTCTACGGCGATCTGGAAGATGGGAGTACTATCTCTATCAGTGATCTCCTTGCCCATATCGGCTCAAAACTTGAGACAGGTATCCTAGCAACCGCAGCAAAGCACAAGATTCCGGTATTCTGTCCTGCCATTCAGGACTCGATGATCGGTCTGCAGTACTGGCTCTTCCGCCAGGGAAGAAAGGTCACGGTGGATGCCTTTGCTGATATGACAAAGATCATCGATCTCTGTTTTGAGTCCGAGAGGGCCGGTGCCCTCTTCATTGGGGGAGGAGTCCCGAAGAACTTCATCCTTCAGAGCATGCTGATGACCCCGAAGGGTTTTACGTACGCGATTCAACTGACCGGTGACCGTCCTGATCTCGGAGGACTTTCGGGAGCAACCCTTGATGAAGCGCGATCATGGGGTAAGGTGGAAGAGGATGCAGAGACCGTTACTGTATACGGCGACGCCACCATCACCTTCCCACTCCTTGTTGCAACAGCCCTGGAGAGAATTTCATGACTGATCTCATCCTAGCGTTGGACCCGACAAACAGGGCAGATGCACTACGGATCGCTTCAGCGGCATCACCGCACATTGATGCAATAAAGATAGGGTACCCCCTCATCCTTGCCGAAGGGCTTGGCATTGCAAAAGACCTCGCTGACTTCGGGCTTCCGCTCATTGCTGACTTCAAGGTTGCAGATATTCCCAATACCAACCAGCTCATCGCAGAGCAGGTCTTCGCTGCGGGATTCTCAGGGATCATATGCCACGGGTTCACGGGTTCTGACTCGGTTGAAGCTTGTGTAACCGTTGCACATGTTCAGGGGGGCGAGTGCTATGTGGTAGCCGAGATGAGCCATCCCGGCGGCGCCGAGTTCTTCCAGGGAGGCACAGCAGAGCGGATCGCCAGGATGGTCATCGAAACCGGAGCAGACGGAATAATCGCACCGGCAACCCGACCGGAGAGAACACGAATTCTGCGTGAGATCATCGGAACACGGAAGATCCTTTCACCGGGGGTCGGAGCCCAGGGTGGAGATCCGCATGCGATAGCCGGGATGGTAGACGGCATCATTGTTGGCAGGGCGATCTACGAGGCTGATGACCCGGCAGCAGCAGCTGCAGAATATGCCGGAATTCGGACAGCCCGGAGTTGAACACAACAGGATAACTGCCAATACTCCCAGATAGTCTGATATGATCCGGCTCAGTATGTATGTGTATGATATGGAGTGAGCAGCAGCGGAAGATCGCAGCACTGTACTCATCAAAAGATGATATACCAATTGCAGAACGGCGATATAAATGTCATTCCTGCCATCTTGTTGTGGATGAGACACCATGCCCGGCATGCGGCGAACGGAACATGGAGATCATGTGCCCGCTTGACACCTGTGATTGTGCTCATGAGATATCCTCAACGATCGAGTACTGTCCGCTCTGTGGCGAGGCGGTCTGTCCTGAATGCGGCTCGCATGATGTGGTGCAGATCAGCAGGGTAACCGGATACCTGCAGGATGTATCCGGCTGGAACGCGGGAAAACAGCAGGAACTCAAAGACAGACAACGCTACTCAGTTGTATGAGGTATTACCTCGCTAACAATACCCTTATTGTAAGGGGTGCATTCCGGGCCTGCAGTACCGGGGATAGCGGGGGCATCAGAAATGTCACATCTCTTCTGACCCATCCGGTTCACCCACCCAATTCTCCTGATAATGAGCAGGTGATCAGGAATGCTGCACTTCGCAACGGCCTATCACCTGCAGCAGCCTTCGGTCTACTCATCCCGGCACAGTTCACACAACACGCAGTCTACAGATTCGATCAGGTGACGGTGTTCATCACCGCCGGAAAAACCAGAGGTTCCGCCGGGCATGAGAAACATGATACAGCAGATCCCCAGATAGAAGGCGCCATCAGGATCATCTGCACTATCAGTGGAGACCTGACCGATGGTGATCTCCTCACAGCACTGACAGCAGTAAACGAAGCAGAGGTACAGGCAGTTGCAGGTGATGACAGGATATCAGGCCTCGATCGGAGAGGGATCATAATCGGCGCAGAAAGGGACGCCACAGCCCGGGGTGAGGATCACAACGTGGATGGGAAAATCCGCGAGACCGTTCGATACGGGATTGCAGATGTCATAGAACATATTTCAAAGGGCCCTGACCATTCCGATGTCTGGCCGTCATTTCATATTCACTCCACCATCGGGGGGGACCGATGGATAGAATGGCAGAAGAAGGGTTGTCCCTACTACCCTTGTCACTTCAAAGGACAACGGTGTGATCTCTGTTACTGCCCGCTCTATCCCTGCGAAGACGAAACCCTTGGTGAATGGACAATTGGATCCCGCGGACGGGTATGGAGCTGCGTCCCATGTACACTCAATCACCAGCCATCAGTGGTACATCATCTGCGACGCAACCCGGAAGCAACCAGTTCGGAACTGAAAGCACTTCTTCTACATTATCCACACGAATAGAGACCTTGTGAGTATTGCACCACAGATATACATCACAGATTATTTTTCAACTGTTCACTTTCGCCCTGTGCCCTGCATGATTTATATACATCCTGATCTGAAGAGCTGATTGGAGATGACATATGGACCTGACACCAATCACACAAAGGATCTCCGAAAAGTTTGCTGCGCTGGGTCATCAGATCGAACCGGCAAAGGTAGAGGAGAAACTCGCCCGGATGATCAACGAGTTCGGGGTTCCTGAAGAAGAAGCTGAACGCTCAATTGTGAGTGATTACTCACGCGAGTTTGGCCTTGACGAACAGATCCATCCTGCGGCTATTGCATCTGATGCCCCTGATGCAACCCCTATTGCAGAGGTCAAGATAGGAGACTGGGCAACCATCGAGGGGGTGGTGACAGTTCTCTTTGAGTCACGCTCTCCTTCAGTCGCACAGAGTGGCATACTCGCAGATCAGTCGGGATGCATCCGGTTCACGGTCTGGGCAAAGGCACAGGCCCCGGCACTCGAACTGGGAGAATGGTACCGGTTTGAGTCCGCTGCGGTTGATGAATTCAACAGCCAGCCAGGGTTTCAGGTCCATTCAGGAACTGCAATCTTCCCAATTCAGCATGATCAACTCCCAGATATTGAGACAACACCGATTGCAGGTCTAAAACGGGGAGTGGTCAGCCTTGAAGGAAAAGTGGTATCATATACAGAGCGATCTGAAGGACCGGTGCACATAGCTGGGGTCATCGCTGACGGAACCGGAGCGATCAGGTTCACGATCAGAAGAGGAGACACAGTACCAGAAATAGAAGAGGGAGGGTGGTACCAGATCGAGTATGCGGTTGCTGATCTCTACCGGGGAGCAATGAACCTGCAGTTCAATGCAGGTACCAGAATAACCCAGATATCAGATGATCGCAGCCTTCGCCCGGCCATATCACCAGTTGCAGGAATAAAACCCGGGATCATCTGCATACGGGTAAAGGTTCTCCAGGAGTACGCAAGCTCAAGTGAGAGGATGTTCCAGTCAGGCACCCTTGGAGATGAGAGCGGGACTATCAGATTTGTAACCTGGAAGGATGAGTCTGCAGAGCGACTTGCACCCGGGATGGCGTACACAATCTATTACGCAGCTGCGGATGAGTTCAACGGCCGTTTGTCACTAACCCTGAACGGGGCCACCTGTCTTCCTGATGACGCAGCGGCGATCAACGTCACTCCCATCCCGGAACGATCAGCACCTGAAACTGCCACTCTCGAAGGAGTTGTTACGGTTCTTTTCCCTCCCCGCACTGCTTCTATAGCCCAGACCGGAATCTTCGCGCACGATTCCGGAGTCATGCGGCTTACTGTATGGGCAAACGCCCATGCACAGACTCTGCAGGCGGGGGGATGGTACCGCCTGGAATCAGCAGTCCTTGATGAATACAACTCACAGAAAAATATCAAGGTCACATCGGGAACGGTTGTAACACCGCTTTCAGGTGAGACTATTCCACAGATCGCTGTCTCACCGATATCAGATCTGAAACCGGGACTCGTCAGTCTTGAAGGAAAGGTGATTACCTATACACCTCATTCAGAAGGGCCGGTCAGGGCAGCAGGAGTGATTGCTGACAATACCGGCGGGATCAGGTTCACCATCAGGCAGGGGGAGCAGGTGGCAGAGATTGAGGCCGGAGGATGGTACCGGTTCGATTACGCTATCGCTGATCTGTATCGAGGAGCCATGAACCTGCAGTTCAACGCTGTGACACGAATCTCACCACTTCCGGGAGACCAGACTCTTGAACCTGCGATCACACAGGTTGCAGAGATAAAACCAGGAATTGTCTCTCTGCACGTAAAAGTGGTTCAGGAGTATGAGAATACCAGCGAACGAATCCTCCAGTCAGGAATACTCGGTGATGAGACCGGAACCATCAGGTTCGTGACCTGGAAAGATGACAACACTGAACGGCTGATTCCAGGGAAGATCTATACTATTCAGTATGCAGCAGCCGACGAATACAATGGACGCCCGTCCCTGACCCTCAACGGATCAGCCGTCATCGCGGATGATGCCGGAGCCATTGAAGTGAAAGCATCAGGTGATGAGGTCATCGGTGCACTTGTTCATATATCGCCAGGTTCAGGTCTCATCAAGCGCTGCCCGGTTGAAGGATGCGGGAGGGTGCTTACGAGGCAGAACTACTGTCAGATCCATGAGATCCAGCCTGATTTTCAGTACGATCTCAGAATCAAGGGGTGGCTTGACAACGGACGGCAGACCTGGGACACGATCATTTCACGGGAAGGTGTGGAGAAACTTCTCGGACTCACACTGGATAGTGCAAAGGAGATGGCAGAGAATAACCCTCTCGGGCTTGAGACTGTGTATTATCATCTCTGTGAAGAGTTGCTTGGCAGATATATCTCCTGTCAGGGAAGAGTCATCGAGAACAGGCTCTTTTCATCATCATGTTCGTATCTCACCTTTGATTCGGCACGTCATGCGGATCTGCTCAACCGTTCGGAGGTGACCAGTCATGAGTGAACAGACTGCCTTTCAGCGATATGAGCGCGAACCAGCAAAGAGGGTTTTCGCAGCAGAGTTCAGGGAGACATCATACCACTTCAAGGAGGGAAGCGAGGACAAAAGCCCGACCTTCGTGCTGCTCCCGACCGGTGAGCGGTGTAACAGGGTATTTCTCGTAGGCCTCCTGGCCGACAAGAAGAAGTCAGAGGGTGATGCGGTCTTCTACCAGATCAAGGTGAAGGATCCGAGTGGGTTCTTCTTTGTGAGTGCAGGGAGTTATCAGCCGGAAGCGATGCACCAGATCGCATCCATCGAGACACCGACCGTCGAGGCAAAACCTACCTACGTTGCAGTGATCGGAAAGCCGAACGTGTTTAATGCACCGGACGGACGGACCCTGGTATCAGTCAGGGCCGAATCGGTGGCTGCTGTCAGTAAGCAGGTGCATGACTGCTGGATTCTCGACACTGCTACCCGGACCCTTGAGCGGCTTGAGAAGACCGAAGAGACTCCTGATACGATAAAAGCGAAGGAGATCTATAAACAGTCTTCAGATGTCTGGAAGCGAATGGTTCACGAAGCCCTGAAAACAATTGAGATCTGATCTGGTTTCAGTTTTCCTGAAATTTTCATTTTTCAGAATTATTCGTTCATCGTTCAATAAAGAAACATTTGGAACTGTTCTGAATTATTCCAGGGATTGTGTATAACCCCCTCCTTAAAAGATTGGTTATTCGTTACCCTCCATATGCCTTTATTTATAATCCTACATAATAATCAATCATGTTCAACATTAAAGGGAAGCGATTGATTATTGCTTTTGCATTTTGTTTAATTTTTGGTTTCGCAACTGCAGAAGTCGCGGCAGGGATAACATTTTTAAGTACCGATGAATACCTGGCATTACATTTAAAAGATATCGGAAATGCCATTGGAAATGAATATTCCCAAGGTGAGAGTTCTACTCCCCCTAATACTAATACGCCTGCTCAAGCCACAGAAAGTGATTTGGCCATTCTTCTCGCCGCTCATTTAGCATCAAATGAAGTTAAAGAATTACCACTAGAGGGATCAGGGATGGATACATATAGATTTGAAGGTTGGGAGGCCACCACACCAACCCCTACAATAACACAATCACTAATAACCATACCACCATCGGACCCATTATTAGCACTATTAAAAGTAGAAATGGCGGAAATGCCAGGAGGAAAATCGTGTACTGGAGGACCAGACTGTTATGAAAACTCCGGGGATATGAGTGGAAGTACTGTCGCTCAACCTATTACAGATGCGCCTCCTCGTCACGGATGGTAAACCAATCACTCCTCTTTTTCCAGGATCTAGGGGATAATTGCACCGTCCACAATAGCCACGGCGGTGGATACGGAGTTATCCCCCTATTTTCAGAACAGGCTCAGTATTAGCCCTTTCATTCAGGTTTCCCACAGTTTCTAAACCCTTAAGTGGTCTTGACCTTCAATTTTGCATAATTGCCAGAAATTATCGATAGTTTAAGGAGGAACGTAACTCATAGAAATCAATCCAATTTTCAGGCTTCATTCATAGAAAATCTGAAATTTCATGTGACTGATATTCGATTGTTTATTACCGAACCTATTGATACAAGAACAGACGATCAGGGTAAGACTTATTCATCAACCTGAACTAAAAATCTCAAAAAATATGCAGACAATCAGGAGGATTTTTCCCCCTTATGTCTGACCGTTATCCCACTCTTCAAGAACCTCTGAACCCTCGACAAAGACCAGCCCGTGTTTCTTTGCATACCTGATCGCCTCTTCCTTTGACAAGGCAAGCCCACTCTCATCATCAAGCATCTCGCATATGCTGATCGTCGGGTTTATGCCTGCCATCTCTGCCATGGCTATCGAGAGCTCAATCTGGCCATGACGTTGATCCAGCAGTTTCTCTGCTGCGATGAGCACAGGCATGTGACCGGGGGTTCTGAAATACTCCTTGAACACAACAGGCTCCCCGTAGAGAGTATTCTGGACAACCTGTGAGAGGGCGTTCACCGTGAGGGATCGATCCTTGTCTGTGATCCCGGTGAAGGTGTTCCGGTGATTAACCCAGAGCGAGAATGAAGAGTTGTTCGAAGGATCATACGGAATGTCTTTGAGCTGTTCAACCATGGCATAGGCCTTGAGGAGAAACCTGAGAAACGGAAGATCCTTTTTTTGTCGATGTAAAGGGAATTGCGGTACAGGTAGATCTCCCATAATCATGGAGTGTCCTAAAACCATTAAAATATGCATTATTTAAAGAGAGAACAATCAGGATATTCGCACTCTGCCTACGAATTAAAAGTTAGGGGCATTACAGGTATTTATTTATGAATGAAATACAGAGTTTCAATCATGTTCAATTATAAAGAGAAGCGGATTCTAATTGTTCTGGCATTTTTTTTAGTCTTCCTTTTTCCAACTGCCCAAGCGGCAGCCAATCCATATGTGGACGTGCCAACTAACCATTGGTCTTATGATGCACCAAATAAACAGGCTTCAGATAAGGTAACCGAGGATAACCATGATCCAGGATTTTCTCCTGATTTGACCATGACAAGGGTTGAATCCGCAGCCCTAATAGCAAAGTTGAACGGAATTGGAAATTCCATTGAAAATAGATATTCTCAAGGTCAGATTAACAATAACCTGAACCAGATAAAAGATACAGGTAAAGATACTGATCGCCCTAGTAGTATTGCGGCTACTCCAACCAAAACAAGTGATTCGGACATTCTTGTCGCCGCTCTTTTAGCATCAAATGAAGTTAGAGAATTACCATCAGGGACAGGTGGTTTTTGGGGTGGAGGGGCAGGGAATGTAAAAATTATTATTGATGGTGTCCCAGATACACCCATACCCACCCCTACTATAACCCAAGCACCATTAACAATTGCACCGTTTACACAAGATAAATTATATCAACATTTATTGGATGATTTGACAAAACAGTCCGGAGGCCAATGTACTGGAGGACCAAACTGTTATGAAAACTCCGGGGATATGAGTGGAAGTACTGTCGCTCAACCTATTACAGATGCACCTCCTCGTCACGGATGGTAAACCAATCACTCCTCTTTTTCCAGGATCTAGGGGATAATTGCACCGTCCACAATAGCCACGGCGGAGGATACGGAGTTATCCCCCTATTTTCAGAACAGGCTCAGTATTAGCCCTTCCATTCAGGTTTTCCACAGTTTCTAAACCCTTAAGTGGTCTTGACCTTCAATTTTGCATAATTGCCAGAAATTATCGATAGTTTAAGGATGAACGTAACACATAGAGATCAATCCGATTTTCACGATTCATTCATAGAAAATCTGAAATTTCATGTGACTGATATTCGATTGTTTATTACCGAACCTATTGATACAAGAACAGACGATCAGGGTAAGACTTATTCATCAACCTGAACTAAAAATCTCAAAAAATATGCAGACAATCAGGAGGATTTTTCCCCCTTATGTCTGACGGTTATCCCACTCTTCAAGAACCTCTGAACCCTCGACAAAGACCAGCCCGTGTTTCTTTGCATACCTGATCGCCTCTTCCTTTGACAAGGCAAGCCCACTCTCATCATCAAGCATCTCACAGATACTGATCGTCGGGTTTATACCTGCCATCTCTGCCATGGCAACCGAGAGTTCGGTCTGGCCATGCCGTTGATCCAATAGTTTTTCTGCAGCGATGAGCACAGGCATGTGACCGGGGGTTCTGAACTGCTCCTTGAACACAACAGGCTCCCCGTCGAGAGTATTCTGGACAACCTGTGAGAGGGCGTTCACCGTGAGGGATCGATCCTTGTCTGTGATCCCGGTGAAGGTGTTCCGGTGATTAACCCAGAGTGAGAATGAAGAGTTGTTCGAGGGATCATACGGAATATCTCCGAGCTGCTCGACCATGGCACAGTTCTTGAGGACATCCCTGGCAAACGGAAGCCCCAGTTTCTTTGCTGATGCATAGGGAATTGCGGTACAGATCAAACCACCGGCATCATGACGCATCCGGCAGATATCCCGGTGGGTGATCCGATCAGATCGCATGGCAAGATCCGTTTCGCGTTCCCGGTTATCAAAATCATAGAGCAGTACCATCTCACCCTTTCTGAGTGCATCAAGGGCCTCTTGAATCATAATGAAACCTCAATCATTACCTCATCTCCATCCTTCAGATTCAGTTCACGACGCAGCCCAACCGGTGCTATCACTTCAACAAGGGCATCAGGATAATGGGATCTTCCGGGAACAACGATCCCACAGGGGATATTTCCAATCATACAGGGTAGACATCGGACCTGACCGAATGTCCGGCCTTCGGACTCGAACCCTTCTACAACAAACCAGTCTGCAAGCGTCAGTTTTTTTCTCCGCTGGATTGCCACAGGTGAGAGACGGAGATTCAATGTACCCGGATATGGTGCAAACCCGAGGATCTTCTCAAACTGGTGCACATACTGGCTGATGCTCATGTAGTAGGCGCCTTCTCCCAAACCTGACTCAACCGTTCCCGGGAACTGGTACTGCTTCTCTTTTCTTCCAAAGAGCCGGTAGTAGTCACAGTATTCTTTCCGAAGTACAGACTCACCCTCTTCGCTGATGGTCACGTGCTGCCCGTCTGCGATGATGGTCCGTCTGATCAGGTCTTGCTGCTCCAGTGACTTGAGCCGCCGTGATGCAGTCTGCGGACTCATCCCAAGCTCCCCTCCAAGACCCTGCGAGTTAAGAAAGACCGGATCATGGAGTCCGCCCAGGAGAGCGATGTGCTTCAGGCACTCAAGATCCTCAGGCCCTGTCATGATACCATATATGAGGAGGATATTATTAATGCGTTATCATTGATGAGATCGATCTCAAAAATGTGCTTTGATCCGGTACCTCCCGGACCGATATGGATCATAATTCAGGATCGACTTACAGCCGGGAATACAATGCAGTCATGGTGTGAAGGTCTCCAGAGAGAGTGTCAGGTATCTGTTCTTCTTTCACCCTCCACAACCAGTTGCCGGTTTTACTCCCCGGAGTATTCATCCGTGATTCGTTGCCCAGATTCAGAAGATCCTGCATCGGGATGATCACCGTGTTTCCAACACTCATCATCGCAAGCCTGATGAGCATCCAGGTGACCTCTTCAGCCCGGAGTTCATGACCGAGATACGCGGACAGGTTTCTCCTCTCTTCTTCAGAGGCTTCTGCCCTGAACCACCCGGAGATCGGGGCATTATCATGAGTACCGGTATAGACCACACAGTCACGCGGGATGTTATGGGGAATATACGGGCTTCCCGCTATCCCTGCCCCAAATGCAAAGATCAGCACCTTCATTCCGGGAAGGGAGAACTCACGCATTACCTCCCTCACATCAGGTGTGATGATGCCAAGATCCTCAGCAATGATAGGTAAATATGCGGAACGTTTTGCAAGAGTATTCAGAAGATCATAACCGGGAGCAGGAACCCATCTGCCCGTCACTGCGGTCTCTGAACCGGCAGGAATCTCCCAGAAACCTATCAGGCCGCGAAAGTGATCAATCCTGATATAATCAACGAGGGATGCAAGATGTTCGATCCGCTGTATCCACCAGGAGAACCCGGTACTCTGGATCTCATCCCATTCATAGACCGGGCTGTCCCATATCTGCCCGGTTTCACTGAAGTAGTCAGGAGGGACCCCGGCTATCACCTCTGGTTTCAGACTCTCATCAAGTTTAAAGAATCGCGGATACACCCAGACATCAGCACTATCGTAGTCGACATAGATCGGAATATCACCAATCAGAAGAATTCCGGATTCCCTGCATTTTGTTCTGAACGCACTCCACTGAACTGAAAAAAGGTACTGGAGAAATTTTTCCCTGAGTACGGAATCTGCTTCTTCAGCACGTATCCTGTCAAGGGCTTCGGGACTGCGGAGTTTCAGATCAGAAGGCCAGTCACCCCACCGGAGAGGAGAAAATTTCTTTCGCAAGGCCTGAAAGAGAGTATAATCATCCAGCCATTTCGCGTTTTTGTTACAGAATTTTCCAAATTCTGAGCGGTTTTCGCTACCCTTGAACCGTTCAAAGGCCCTGGAAAATACCTCCTCCTTGTATGCGATAACCCGTGAAAAATCAACACTTCCGGTGGTGAAAACCGGTACCGGTTCAAGATCCTTTGGATCAATAAACCCGTCAGAGACCATGACTTCCGGACTTATCAGAAGGGGATTGCCGGCAAATGCGGATAATGCATGATATGGGGAGTTATCATACTCATATTCAGTCGGATGGATCGGAAGAATCTGCCAGTACCGCTGCCCGGAGTCTTTGAGAAACCGGATAAAGTTATACGCCCCCGGCCCGAGATCACCGATTCCAAACCTGGACGGCAGCGATGTGATATGCAGAAGTACTCCGCTTCCCCTCGTTTTCATGAATCGATCTGAGTAGTATGAAGCACCCAGAGAAAAATATTCCCGATAATCGGCAGGGATCAGTTTAGATGATCCTCATCGGCTGTGGATGCATCACCATAGATGACATCCAGGTTCCTCCCAAGTTTCTGCATATCTTCTAGCCAATCCCGTGAGTGTTTATCACCATCATGTGCTTTTTTTTCTGCCTGCTCCATATAGCGGGAGTGGAGGGCAAAGAACAGGTTCTGACTACTGCGGAGATCCATCTGGAGCGAGAGAGGTTTTAGTGCAACAAATAGCGAGTTTACATCCCGGATCTTCTGCAGGATTTGAGGATCACGGGCAATCGCACAGATTTCCCTATAGATCCGATCTGCTGCAATAATGCTCAGGTTCAGGGTGTCAGGAGGCACCCTGCTCTGAATAAGGCGGGTGACTGCTTTTCGAAGCGATCGGATACCCCCGTTACCGGTCTCAAGAGAGATTCTGACTTCAGCATTGAGAATGTACTGGTTTAGGGAGTCAAGGAAGACAGGAGGGGTGGTCCCCTCCTCTTGTATTGCCTGTATGAGAGCCGCATTCCTCGTGGATATCTGGCAGAGATGAGACTCCAAATCAGTGAGAGTGGTTGCAAGAACTGATGTCTGAATCTTCCTCCTCCCATCAGGGAAGATCTTTCTGAGTGGAATTGTCGTTTCACAGTTCTTCCTCATACAACAGACCAATCCAGGAATATCCTGACGGCTATACGCATTCCAGAGATCCTGCTCCATCTGTATAAAAGCATCTTCAGAGACAAAGTTCCCTGTGCCACCGATATACGCAAGATCTCCGAGCCAGACAGAGACGATGATGAGATGGGACTCTTCACGAGTCAGTTCAGATGTAAAGGTTACAGATCCGGTCATGAGTCCCAGGTTTCCTACTTTTTCCTGCCTGCAATGGTCACATATGATGTTGTATGTATAGAGTGAGGTTGCATCCTGAAGATCGCCCATAAGTACAGTGATGGCATAAAAACAGGCGATCTGATCCCTCGCAACCATGGCTGTCTTCACATATCTCTCAAAAATATCTGCACCACGGCCTGATGACGGAATGTTGCTGACCGCCCGGTCGAGAATACCGGTGAAGGCAGGTTCATAATCGACATCAGTGAGTTCATGTGCCAGTTGCATAGCCCTGCAGGCGTACATCATCACCTGAACTGTCTCAATCCCGGAAAGTTCATCAAAAAACCACCCGCAACTGGTGTACATGAGCAGGGCATTGCGCTGACCTTCAAGAAGTTTCAGTGCTCTCGCCACCTGATCAGAAGAAAATCCTGGAATCATATGCCTGGTGATGAACCAGTCGAGACGTTCATCAGACCTGTCAAGGATCAGGTCAATGTACTCGTTGCGTGCAGCCCGGGGATCTGAAAACAGAAGACCTGCTTCTTTCTGGTACAACGCGGTGAGAGAGGCATTCAACTGGTCCATTGCTTCCCTGAGTGGGCCACGCCACTTCTGATTCCACAGCCTGGGATTATATGGAGGAGTGGTGTTTGTAAGTGAGACACACTCACCCGGATCAGAGATCAGGCAGGCATGATAAGTCCGGCATCCACAATCGCTCTGCCACCGTCCGACACCATGATTACAACTCCATGAGGAGTTCTCGTAGATCTCAACCTCGTTTTCAGGAGGGTGGGTTGCTAGGTACTCCCCGAAGATGGTAATTCTGGCTAATTTTTGTTCTTCGATGAGGTGGAGGGCATATGCAAGGGCCATATCAGCAAACCGGTGATGATGGCCGTAGGTCTCACCGTCGGTGGCAATACTGAGCAACCGTGGGGAGTTATCCATCCCTCTGAATCTTGAGATCATCCGGTCTGCAAACTGCTCTCCGTTGCTGAGCAGGGAGCCAAATGCTATCTCGCTGGCAATGGCATGATCGTAAAAGAACAGGGTTATCGATCTTCCTGATGGGAGTCTGCAGAGATAGGGTCTGCCAATATCAAGTCTCTCCTGGTTCGTAGTCTCCCATGACCCTCCGGCAATTTTTCTTATCCGGCGTGCCTGATATGGAGAGAGGATCGTAAAGAGGATGCCCTGTTCTGCCAGTATTTCAAGGGTTTCGGTATCAACAGCGGTTTCAGCAAGCCACATCCCTTCCGGCATCCGGCTAAACCGTAAGGCGAAGTCACGTATGCCCCAGATGATCTCGGTCTCTTTGTCCCGTCGTGAAGCCAGAGGCATAATAATATGATTGTAGACCTGAGCAATCGCACAGCCGTGTCCTGAAAACCGTTTCTGACTCTCGCGATCTGCTTCGATTATTTGAGCGTAGAGTTCGGGATTATGTTTTTCTATCCAGGAGAGGAGGGTTGGACCGAAATTAAAACTGATGCTGGCGTAATTGTTGACAATATCCAGAATATTTCTCCCTGACCCTAGGATTCGGGATGAAGCATTGGGAACATAACATTCTGCCGTGATCAGTTCATTCCAGTCATGATACGGAGATGCAGAACCCTCATACTCGATCTCTTCAAGCCATGGGTTTTCCCGGGGGGGCTGGTAAAAGTGTCCGTGAATACAGATATGCCGGTTAATATGAATCGTCTCCAGGGCTAGGACTGGCCCTCTCATTTTGCTGCTGGTGCAGATCAACCTTGGGGATCACTGATATCCATACGAGAACTAATCCAGATAAAATTTTGGATGGAACAGAGAAAAAGGAGGTTTCATCAGTTTCTGAAGAGAGATATGATGCCATGAGACTGATCCCTACACTGTTTCAATGCTTTGTTCTGATACTACTGATAGGTATTACCATCATGCCATGTATGGCAGCCGGGAAGACTGATGAAGATCTCACCTCACAGGCAGGAGTTTTTTCTGTTCTTGAAGCAGGCAGTTATGATCGCATAACCACCGTGGATGAGATGAATAAAAAGGGCGATCTGGGAGTGGGCGGATTTGAAAATATGGATGGAGAGTTGATCCAGCTCAACGGTACAATATACCAGGTGACTTCAGACGGGGTTGTGCACACACCACCGGGGGATACAGGAGTTACATTCATGAACACAGTCAAATTCAATCCTGAAATGAGCCATGAATTTTCCAATCCAGAAAATCTTACCGAACTTGAGGATGAGTTGATGCAGTCATTCCCATCCCAGGACAGCATATACGCGATCAGGATAGACGGATTTTTCCCGGAGATGACGGTCAGAAGTGTTCCGGTGCAGCAGAAACCATATCCTCCCCTGTCGTCAGTTATCGCAAACCAGAGCGTCTTTAATCTCACCAATACAACCGGCACAATATCAGGATTCTGGTTCCCGGCGTGGATGCAGGGCGTGAACTACGCAGGATACCATCTGCACTATATTTCTGAAGATCGGGCATCTGGTGGACATATCCTCGGTTTCACCATAGAGAACGGAACTGCCTTGATGGATCCGGTTCATTCATTCAAAACAGAAACTGAAGAACAGTAAATAAGTAAAGATCAGGAGATGGGAATATCTCCTGAAATTTCCCGGGGTGATTTTTTGAAATGTACTTCGAGCACCCCGTTATCGAAGGTTGCCTTGGCATTTTCTTCGGTTACTTCTGCAGGGAGGGGAACACTCCTGCTCACTGACCCGTAGAACCGCTCCCTGATGAAGTAGTTCTTCTCCTCTTCCTCCTTCTCTTCTTTCCGTTCGCATGTGATCTGAAGGAGATTCGGTCTCAGGAGCCTGATCTTCACCATGTCTTTCTGGCATCCCGGTATATCTGCCCGGGCCACCACCTCTTCACCTTCGTCCCTGATATCCACTGAGAAACCTCCTGCAGCCAGTGCAGGCAGGTCACGGCTCCTCTGACTGTAAGATGGAAAAGATGGAAGCAGGTTGTGAAAACGACTTTCCATGTCAGCGAAGAGAGAGTCCATCTCTGTTCTGAATGCATCAAAGGGGTCACGTTCACGTTTGATGATTGCCATTTGGTGTACCTCCGGTACGTCACGAAGACGGGTACGCTTCCCCTATCGTAATATGAGAACATAAAATTTTGCCAGGCACCTTTCAGACACAATTGTATCAGAAACCGGACACTTCAGAATACGTCAATCCGGATATCATGCGGGGCAATAACCAGAAACCTAAAATACCATAATTCGATCTTTGTCGAACTGTATTTCGTTAATTATTTAACTTCCCCCTCCCTCACTGTACAGGCATGGAACCGGGACTGCGCCATCGGCTTGCAGAGAAGATGGCGGGGGAGATAACCCTCTCTGATTCTCCGGGGAAGACCCTGAAGAAATGGCGAATGAGTTTTGACATCTCTCAGGGACACCTGTCCGAGTTTCTCGGCGTCTCGCCTTCGGTCATCAGTGACTATGAAAGCGGGAGGAGGAAGAGTCCTGGTACTGCGATTATCGGACGGATTGTAGATAGTATTCTCGCTATTGATGAAGGAAGGGGAGGCAGATACATACAGAAATTTGCCTCACTCCTCTTTGCAGAGATGGGGGAAGGGGTCATCTATGATCTCCATGATTATTCAAACCCAATCACCCTGGAGACGTTTTGCAGGGTAATTGGGGGAGAACTCCTCACAGGGCCGGTAGATCTGACGATCTACGGGTATACGATCATCGACAGTATCAAGGCGATTATGAACCTCTCATCGAACGAGTTCAACCGGATATACGGGTGGAGCACCGAACGGGCGCTCATCTTCACCGGAGTTTCCAATGGAAAGTCACCAATGGTGGCGATCCGGGTTACCCCCTTCAAACCCCGGTGCGTAGTACTCCACGGCATTTCAGCAGGGGATGTTCATCCGATCGTGCCAAAGATGGCAGAGAAGGATCACATCACCCTGATGTGTACCGAGAAGGATATTGAAGAGATCGTGGAGAGTCTGAGGGACGAAAAATGGTAGGAATAATCTCATACGGGGCGTACATTCCACGCTACCGTATCAAGGTAGAAGAGATCGCACGGGTCTGGGGTGCGAATGGTGCCGAGATCTCAAAGGGTCTCGGAGTGTTTGAGAAGAGTCTTCCTGACATGGACGAAGACACCATCACCATCTCAGTCGAGGCAACCCGTGCAGCAATGGCACGGCGTGAGATCAACCCGGTTGATATCGAAGCAGTATATGTCGGATCCGAGTCACACCCGTACGCGGTCAAGCCTACTGCAGTGACAGTCGGAGAAGCTATAGGGGCAACGCCTGTGATGACTGCAGCAGATTACGAATTTGCATGCAAAGCAGGAACTGCAGCGATTCAGACCTCGATGGGTCTTGTCAAATCAGGTATGGTTAAACTTTCTGTTGCCGTTGGTGCAGATATCGCTCAGGGAGAGCCCGGCGATGCACTTGAATACACGGCAGCAGCCGGAGGAGCCGCATTTGTTATCGGTAACGATGATCCGATTGCCGAGATCAATCACACCTGTTCATTCTCCACAGATACACCAGACTTCTGGAGACGGGAGAACAAACCGTACCCACGTCATGGTGGAAGGTTTACGGGTGAGCCTGCATACTTCAAGCATGTTATCGGAGCATCGAAGATGATGCTCGAAAAGATGGGAACCAAACCATCTGATTATGACTTCGCTGTGTTCCACCAGCCGAACGGAAAATTCCCGGTTCAGGCAGCAGGAATGCTCGGGTTCTCAATGGATCAGATCAAACCGGGACTTGCGGTCACCTACCTTGGAAATACCTACTCAGGAGCATCAATGGTCGGACTCTCTGCAGTCCTCGATGTTGCAAAACCAGGAGATAGGATCTTTTTGACCAGTTACGGGTCAGGATCTGGAAGTGACTCCTTTGACATGACTGTGACAGATGTGATCACCTCTGATCTCTTCCACCGTGAGGCAGCTCCATCAGTGGCATCCCTCCTGGCTGACAAGAAGCTCGTTGACTATGCAATATACGCCAAACACAAAGGCAAAGTGGTGATGATGGAATGAGAGAAGTCGCAGTTATCGGAGTCGGTTGCACAAAGTTCGGTGAGAAGTGGGAGAGTTCATTCAGGAACCTCTTTGTTGAGGCTGGTGCCCTGGCACTGGAGGATGCAAATCTTTCAGGTGAGCACATCGACGAACTCTTCGTCGGTAACATGAGTGCAGGAAGATTTGTTGAGCAGGAGCATGTCGGGGCACTCATCGCAGATTATGCAGGTCTTGCGACGGAAAATATCCCAGCAACTCGTGTTGAGGCCGCATGTGCATCAGGTGGACTTGCATTCAGGCAGGCCTACACCGCTGTTGCTTCAGGAATGTCAGACATCGTTGTCGCAGCGGGAGTTGAGAAGATGACCGATGTCGATACCAGTGTCACTACCGATGTGCTAGCTGCTGCTGCAGACAGGGAGTGGGAAGGCATTGCAGGAATTACATTCCCCGGTCTCTACGCTATGATCGCGACCCAGTACATGCACCGGTACGGCCTTACCCGCGAGCAACTTGCTCAGGTCGCAGTGAAGAACCATGAGAACGGTGCATTGAACCCTAACGCACAGTTCCAGAAGCCAATTACTCTTGAAACAGTAATGAAATCAACCCTGGTTGCAGATCCGCTCAGACTCTTTGACTGTTCACCGGTAACAGACGGGGCCTCTGCAGTCATTCTTGCCCCGCTTGAGCGGGCACGTGAGTTCACGGACACTCCAATCAAGGTTCTTGGCTGTGGCCAGGCATCAAGTTCCATCGCACTTCATGACCGAAAGGACATCTGCACTCTTGATGCAACGGTTGCTGCAGGAAACAGGGCGTTCCAGATGGCAAAGGTTGAGCGTAAGGATATCGGATTTGTTGAGGTGCACGACTGTTTCACCATTGCAGAGATCTGTGCCATTGAGGATCTCGGATTCTGCAAGAAGGGAGAGGCAGGAAAACTGACCGAAGAGGGATACACGGCCCTTGGAGGAAAACTTCCAGTCAACCCGAGCGGTGGACTGAAAGCATGTGGTCACCCGGTCGGAGCAACCGGAGTCAAACAGGTTTACGAGGTTGTCAAGCAACTTCGTGGCGATGCCGGAAAACGACAACTTGATGCAGACATTGGTATGACCCAGAACGTGGGAGGAACAGGGGCAACTGTAGTCTGTCATATCTTCGGGAGGGCTTAAGCATGAGTGTTGCACGTTTCTGGAGAAAGCAGCAGAACAGATACAATCTGATCGGTACACACTGCGAAACCTGTGGCAGATACTTCTACCCGCCACGACCATTCTGTCCTGACTGTCGTCGTGAAGGAAAGATCGTAGATCACAAATTCAAGGGAACCGGAACAGTGATCACCTACTCCATCATCAGGAGCGCCGGGGATCAGTTCAAATTCCTGACACCCTATGCCCTCGCCATCATCGAGCTTGATGAGGGGACCAAGCTGACCTCCCATGTGATCTGTGAGATTGATAAGATCCATATCGGAATGCGGGTCAGGCCGGTCTTCCGTAAACTCGCTGAAGAGGGATCAAGCGGCGCAATATTTTACGGTACAAAGTTTGTACCGGCCTGAATCTTTCAGGCCTTTTTTATCTGCTTCTTTTTCAACAGACCGGTTCCGCATAATTACGTGAAATGTCGAACCGCCCATCGTTAATTATATACATATAGCAATGCTACTACTATTCATCACACCGCCACCCCTCAAAAGATGGCAGGAGAGGGACTTCATCAGCAGAATCTGTGAATGAACACAGAGAGTAATCTCCTACAATCCTCCTAAATTTCAGCGGGGGTAAAACCCCGCTTCAACGAACTCCAACACAGTCTCCTCTTATTCGCTATTCATCCAGTGCGAATTAAAATCTGAACCGTTTTTGCTAAATTTTGTGGGAGCAAAGACCTTGTCGAAAGTATCATATCGGACACAGGGGATATGAGATAGTATGAGTAACCGGGCAACGAATGTCGATCCGTTTGAAATAATTCAAACCGTTGATGAACCTCTTTTTGTGCTCAATGAATCCTATGAGATCGTCTTCGGAAACCGTGCATTTGATACCACGTTCGGTGTCGGAAGGGCAGATATTGAGGGAAAGTCCATCTACTCCATCGGTGGAGGAATGCTTGATCTTCCGGTGATGAAGGAGAAACTCGAACTTGTTTTCAGAGAGAAGAAAGCGATTGAGAGCTTTGAACTGGATCACATCTTCCCGAAGGCAGGCAGGCGTACCTTTACCATCAATGCAAGTCTGATGAGACGCTATGGGAGTGCCACCAGCGAACAGATGGTTGTCAGGTTTATTGATATTACTGAGAAACTTGCTGCTGAACGTGCAATCAGACAGAAGACCCAGGAAATTCTCGAACTTTCAACCCCGATATCAAAGATCTGGGATGAGATCCTGATCCTCCCGCTCATCGGTACTCTGGATACCATTCGCGCAGACAAGATGATAGCCCAGCTTCTTGATGCAATAAGAAGAGAATCAGCCAGGTACATCATCATGGACGGGACTGCTGTTCAGAGCATGGACGAGACCGGTGCCAGAAATATCATCAAGGCCACTGTTGCAATTAAACTCCTCGGTGCCTACGTTATCATGACCGGCATCAAGCCTGAGGTCGCCATGACGATGGTTCAGCTGGGTATTGAACTACGCGACATTCAGACACGTGCGACACTGCAGGAAGGGGTCCAGTTTGCTCTTGAATCACGTGGATACCTCATCATGCACAAAGGTTCGATCAGGGAAGAACAGCAGATCTCAAATTCACGTGACTCAGACCGGCAGCCGAAATCAACTCTCCGGCTCATCAGCCCGTACCGCGAACCATAAACCGGATTACGGTTACTCATTCTTTTATTCAGCCTCTTCCTGAATTTTTTCCCCGCTGCGAAAGATTCATTCCTTCTGACCCGGACTATGAAGATATGGACGGGGATACAGGATCAGATATCGGACGTGAGTCACTGGCGTTGCATGCTGCTCATTTCGGGAAACTGGAGATCAGATCAAAGGTTCCGCTTACAAACCGGGAAGACCTGAGCAGGGCATACACACCAGGAGTGGCAGAGGTCTGCAGGGAGATTGCAAGAAATCCGGAGTCGGTCTGGAAATATACCCTGAAATCTAACACGATCGCCATTATATCTGATGGAACGGCGGTTCTCGGCCTCGGTGATATCGGTCCTTCTGCCGGAATTCCGGTCATGGAAGGGAAGGCTATTTTGTTCAAGGAGTTTGCAGGCATTGACGCATTTCCAATCTGTCTCGACGCAATGAGTGAGGATCTGGTACGGATCATCAGGAGTCTGGCTCCGGTGTTCGGAGGGATCAATCTGGAAGATATCGCTGCACCTGCCTGTTTTGAGATCGAGGAGGAACTTCAGGATCTTGGCATCCCGGTGATGCACGATGATCAGCACGGAGCAGCAGTGGCAGTTCTTGCAGCACTGATTAACGCCTGCAAAGTTACCGGAAAGCAGTTTGAAGATCTGAAAGTTGTTGTCTGCGGAGCGGGTGCTGCAGGGTATGCGATATGCAGGCTACTCAAATGCATCGGGTATGACACCCAATCCTGTACACCTGTTCAGGAACTGATTGCTTGTGATAGAACCGGGATAATCTACAGGGGAAGGCCCGGGCTGTATGATAACAAATACAAATTCATCCTCGGTGACGAGACGAATTCAGTACACAGAACCGGGACCCTTGCTGACGCTATGAGAGGTGCAGATGCATTTATCGGTGTTTCTGTTGCAAACCTGGTTTCAGAAGAGATGATCAGCTCCATGGGACCTGATCCGATCGTCCTCTCTCTGGCAAATCCGGTTCCTGAGATCATGCCTGACAAAGCACGTAATGCCGGAGCAGTAGTCGTCGGCACAGGCAGGAGTGATTATCCCAACCAGGTCAACAATGTCCTTGCATTTCCGGGGATATTCAGAGGAGCGCTCGATGCACGTGCCACCCGGATCACCGATGAGATGAAGATCGCAGCTGCCCACGCAATCGCGGGTTGCGTGAGTTCCCCGACCCCTGAAAAGATCCTCCCGGATCCTCTTGACAGGGGAGTTGTCACCGCTGTGGCTGAAGCAGTAAAACTGGCAGCAATTGCATGCGGAGTAGCCAGATCCCATACCTGAAACAAGAGAGAGATGTCATAGATCATTTTCTTCCTGTTACCAGAAAGCCGGTAAACGATGAAAAAAATCTGCCAGTATTATCTAATTCTTTCAGAGCCAAAACCCATGCTTCACCATCATCTTTTGAGATCAGGCCAACCTCTCTGGCATGTGAGACAGTGTCTCTAATCCCAAATATCTGATCACAGGTGTCAAGATCATGCAGGATGAGAGTGCGGGGAAGTACGGTGAGATCACGGACACCATGATCCAGACATATCCGGCATAATCTTCGTCCAATCCATCCGTTCATGAACTGATCTGCCCAGAAATTCAGGATCTTGCGGGTGATCTCCGGCATCGGATGATCGATGATAAAAAGTTCCCAGTCTGGTTCAAACAGCACAAACCTTCCGCCAGGTTTCAGGACACGCAGCATCTCACCAACTACATTTTCTGGATGCTCAATATGCTGAAGGGCACGATCCTCCCTGACCGCATCAAAGACTGTATTACCAAAACCAAGGAAACGCCCATCCATTCTTGCAAAAACAGGGGAGTTACCCTTGTGGGTGGATGAAGCAGAACAGGGAGACCCATTTTGTGCCTCTCGAAGCATCGATAACCCGGGATCTATCGCAGTTACCAGGCCTTTTTGACCGGTAAGGCTGGCAAGGCTCCAGGCATCCCAACCGGTACCGCATCCAACCTCAAGGAGGCGATCTCCGGCATGCAGATCCAGGAGCCTGAAACTCTCCTCTTTTACCTCTTTGAAGAAGGGATGAGATCTGATTGCATCCAGACAACTGATCAGACTGCCGGTTTTATCCAGATCTGACTCCTGAAATCCGGTTGCAAGAAAGGCCATATGTACCAATAGGCAGTGAGAAAGATAAAAACCTCAACGATGATCCGTTGGGGGCCCCAGTTAGGACCGATGAAGAGGACTCATGCTAAAGGATAGATATGACACAGGTTTCCATGACCAGACAGCACTCATAATGAGAAACCAGAACTGGCACCACTATCACTGATCAGAGCAGAAGTTCCTACACTATCTGTACCTGATCCTGACTGTTGATATATTACGAGACGGGATCTCCGGAGTACCCATACAATGTCAACCGCATTACTTACTGATCTCTACGAACTGACCATGGCACAGAGTTTTCTTGAGCATGGTAAGACAGGTCGTGCTGTATTCTCCATCTCGGTCAGAACGATGCCGCCGGAGCGGAATTTTCTAGTCTCCTGCGGACTTGACAGCCTGATCCGGTACCTTACAACCTTCACCTTCACTGCAGAAGATATCTCCTACCTGCGATCACTCGACAAATTCACTGATGATTTTCTCACCTGGCTCTCATCGTTCAGGTTTTCAGGAGATGTCATTGCGGTCCCGGAAGGGAGAATTGTATTTGAGAGCGAACCGCTCGTCAGAATAGAGGGATCACTGCCTGAAGTACAGATTCTTGAAACAATAGCCCTGAACCTGATCCACCATCAGACAGTGATCGCTTCAAAGGCTGCCAGGATGATGGCTGTCAGCAGAGGGCATGGTCTGGTTGATTTCGGACTTCGAAGAGCTCACGGACCCGAAGGAGGAACGTATGCTGCCCGTGCCACATACATCGCAGGATTTCTTGGGACGTCAAATGTTGAAGCCGGGAGACTATACGGGATTCCGGTATCAGGAACGATGGCCCATTCATACGTCCTCATCTTTTCATCTGAAGAAGAAGCCTTCAGAGCATATATCAAAACGTTCCCGGATGACCCCGTTCTCCTCATAGATACGTATGATACGATGGCCGGAGTTGCCACCGCTGCACGGCTTGCAGCAGAAGGGTTGCCTGTTTCAGCGGTCAGGATTGACAGTGGTGATATTGCCAGTATCGTTCCACAGGTACGGCAGTACCTGGATGAACATGGCCACAGCCATATCCGTATCATCGCAACCGGAGGGGTTGACGAACATGACATTGATCGCTGGCTGCAGGCTGGAATCCCGATCGATTCGTTCGGAGTCGGGACAAAACTGCTGACCTCATCAGATATCCCGTTCCTTGACATGACGTACAAACTCGTAGAGTACGAAGGAATACCCAGATCAAAGACAAGTCCGGGGAAGGTGACCATACCAGGAAGACGGGAAATTTACCGATATTATAACGATGAAGGCCTGATGGATCACGATGAGATATCCACAGAAACCACAGGGAAGTCTGGTGAGAAACTGCTTGAGACAGTCATCCTGAACGGGAATCTGACTGGGTTTGATACCTCGCTTGAACAAAGCAGGGAGCGATTCAGACATGACGTTAACCGGCTTCCGGTAGGGATGAAAGGACTCACCCAAAATCGGTACCGGGTAATTATCAGATAAAAGAAGAAACCTTCTCTATTCTGTGTGACAACGGGTAGCAGATGATTCAGTCTGCATATGTTCATGGATACTCTGAACGCGAAGCAGCCCGCCTGGCCGATCAGGCGAATACCCTCACACAGATCCTTCATCATGATACCCGGTTCCCTCCGGGAAGTCTGGTTCTTGAAGCCGGATGCGGAACAGGTGCCCAGACCGGTATCATAACGACACAAAATCCGGATTGCAGATTTCATTCAATAGACATATCACAGTCGTCCCTGGATACGGCAGAAGAACGACTCAAAAAGGAAGCTGGCACCTGTGTTAATCAGGTCACATTTGAACAGGCAGATATCAGGGATCTCCCGTACGATGACGAGACATTCGACCATATCTTCCTCTGTTTCGTACTCGAGCACCTTCCAGAACCCACAAAGGCACTCAACGAACTGAAACGTGTTTTAAAACACGGGGGATCGATCATGGTGATTGAGGGAGATCACGGATCTGTTTATTTTTATCCTCCAAGTCAGCCTGCCATCGATGCCGTTCAGACCCAGATCGAACTGCAGCACCGTTCAGGCGGGGATGCATGCATAGGAAGAAGACTCTACCCGCTTCTGGCAGAGAGCGGGTTTTCTGAGGTCAGGGTCTCTCCCCGCATGGTGTATGTGGATGCCAGTAAGCCGGAACTTATTGACGGATTTACCAGAAAAACATTTACAGCGATGATTGAAGGAGTGCAGAAGGATGCGGTCGCTGCAGCACTGATATCAGAGGAGAGGTTTGAGGAAGGAATACAGGGATTATACCGGACCTGTGAGCCAGATGGCGTTTTTTGTTACACCTTCTTCAAGGCAACAGGAGTGAAATGCCGGTGATTTCCTTACACCGAGTGAACACCTGATACAACAAACCATATCCCAAATATCACCAGCACTGCACCACATGCGTAGAGGATAAGCATGTATTCGCGGTCACCAAGCAACACCCGGCTTTTATGGATGCTTAGCGAGACCAGCGTGAACCAGCTGAGATCTGATAACCAGTGTCCGAAGATGAAAGCAACAAGCCCGGCCAGACCGCTTGCAAGAGAACTGATCAGGAGGGCACTGCCAACCGAGAACCACCAGATCCAGAAGTACGGATTTGAGATGCTGGTTATGAGTCCGGCAAGAAACGGGGAACCGGATCCGGCAGCAGTGGATGCCATGGACAGAGTGGCACCCCTGGCTGATCGAATTGTCAGAACACCGAAGATGATCAACGCAGTGCCACCTGCAACGGCAATGAGGAGTGATGATTGTTCAGGGAGGAAGGGTATTCCCGCCGCAATCAGGATCACCACCAGGAGTTCTGCGATGATATGACCACCGGTAACGAGGGGTCCGCTCTTCCACCCCTCTCTGATGGCTGACTGAATTGTTGCGATGAGGGTAGGACCGGGTGCAAGGGCACCGGTGAGGCCGATCACAAACCCGAGGATACCCAATTCAACGAGAGACATGTGAGGCTGAGTCGTTGATCACAGAGAGATAGATACTAACCGATCAGACCTGCTGTCTGTTTCTATGTTCCGCCCTAAAGCCAGTATATAATGATTGCTGGATCAGGCCTATTGAAAGCGCGGCCACACCATTGAGACAGATCTAAAACGTGAACATAAGAGAATTTTTCATCCGCGATCCGGGAGTGAGCTCCTGAGGAATCTGTCAAAACCCATGTGGCACCGCATCTTGAGAAGGTTAAACCACTTAGCTTCATAGGGAGGAACCTCCAACCATGTGATATGGATCGGATGACTAAGTTCCTTATCCTCCTGGTTGCAGCACTGGTGCTCGCACCCGGATGTTTTGCAGCAGAAGAGACCGCAACTGCAACAGAAGCAGTAAACAACACCACTGAACTCGTCGATGCAGTTGCAAACGTAACCCTCGATGCAAACAACACCACCGTTGACAATGCAATGAACCTGACCAACGTCAGCCCACTTGCAGAGACCGGTGCAAACACTTCAGCTGCTAACGCAACCACCATTTAAATTTCAAGCCGTTACAGCAGGTAGCCAGCACTTGTAAAAAACAAGATCTGGTCTACAAATATTTTGTTTATTTTCTTTCAACAGTCTTCATTGCAGCAACTGCTTCCTTCGCGGTAGGATACACCGTAAAGATATGAAGGAGTCCTGATACCTGCAAAATTTCGTGAACAACATCGTTCAATCCACAGACTGTAATACAGCCTCCATCAGGTTTTACACCCTTTGCAGATTTGAGCAGGGCACGAAGACCTGAACTTGCAATGTATGGTACATCAGTGAGATCAACAACGATGAACCTCATACCCTGCCCGATACCTTCAGTAAGGGCAGTATCCAGATCAACAGAATGGCCGGTATCAATCTTACCAAACGGCCTGAATACCCAGACATCCTCATCATACCAGATGTCTATCGGCATACAGTCTCCCATCTCATCACGGATCAGATATGAGACGAGTTCTCCTTTTGAACGTTCATCATTGGTCATCGAATAACACCGGGTTGAGTTTTTAAACACAGGACTGGCTGAACTCCAGATTATGTTGCCCGTGATTCTTATTCTGTATACCGAAGAGGAGTGCCAGGAAAGAACGGGACAACAGATTCACGATTCCTGATTCGTCAGTCCTGGTAAATCCGGAGTGTCAGGTTTATTCTTCCCTGACACAGGATACCGTGTACTCATGCAATCCCGGTTATGGAACTGAGTTTTCCCCTGAACTGGCTCATGTAGAGGTTGTAATAGAATCCCTGTGCAGCCATCAGGTCATCATGGGTTCCCCTCTCGATGATCTCTCCCTGATTAATGACAAGGATGCAGTCAGAGTGGCGAATCGTGGACAGCCGGTGAGCAATAATGAACGATGTCTTCCCCTGCTGCAGGCTGAGAAGACCGGACTGGATCAGTTTCTCTGTTCTGGTATCCACATTGCTGGTCGCCTCGTCCAGGATCAGGAGGCGGGGTTCTGACACCATGGCCCGTGCAATGGTAAGCATCTGCCGCTGGCCCTGTGAGAGGTTCGAGCCGCCGTCATTGAGGAAGGTATCAAACCCTTCAGGCTGGGCCATGATGAACTCGTATGCTCCGGCCTGTTTCGCAGCCGCGATACACTCATCATCAGTAGCATCACCCCGTGCATACCGCAGGTTCTCCAGAATGGTGCCTGAGAAGAGGAAGGGTTCCTGCAGAACCTGGGCGATCTGGATCCTGAGACTGTCCTGTCCTACCTCATCGATCCTGACTCCGTCTATGGTGATCGCTCCTGACTGGATGTCATAATACCGGGTCAGGATGTTGATGATGGTGCTTTTGCCGGCCCCGGTTGGACCACACAGCCCGAATACCTGACCAGGAAGAGCCCTGAACGTATTGTTCTTCAGGACAGTTCTGCCGGGAACATATGCGAAATCAACATCGTCAAACTTCACATCTCCATCAACCAGAGGCATCGGTTTTGCTTCAGGGAGATCTGCAACCACCGGCTGTTCGTCAAGGATCCTGAACACCCGGGCCGCTCCGGCGCTTGCCCCGATGATCAGGGCGTACTGAGAGAATATCTGTGAGAGTGGCGAGGAGATGTTTGATGAGAGACCGAGAAATGCAACCAGTTCACCGAGCTGGATATGACCTTCCATCACCATGGCACCACCGACGATCAGAAGAAGGATCATCTGCAGGTTTGCCATGATCGTTGCAGCAGGCATGGATGTGAGTGCAACAAACTGGGCATGGCCACCGGTCCTGGCAACGATTCCCGAGAGTTTTGAGAATCCCACGCCGCTGTTTCCCTGCTGGTTGTATGCGATGGTAACCTTCTGGCCTGCAAGCCGCTCCTCTGCATACCCGTTCAGCTCACCAAGGAGCTCCTGCATCCTCTCAAAAGCCGGGCCTGATATCCTGGCGATGGTGGATGAGATTGCCAGCATCCCGAAGACCGCCAGGTATACAAGAAGGGTGAGAACCGGGTTTATCCAGAGCATCACAAGGGTGAGAACGATGATCGTGGTAACAGACTGGAGAACCTGCTGAATCCCGTTTGAAAAGAACTGATCGATAACATCGGTATCGTTCGAGACTCTGCTCATCAGCTCGCCGATCGGCTGGCGATCAAAGAAACTGAGAGAGAGTGCCTGCATATGGTTGAAGAGCTCGGTTCTGAGGGTGTAGAGACCTTCCTGTGAGATCTTTGAGAGGAGATGCTGGGTCAGATGCCCGAAGATCCAGAGGGCAGCGGCATCGATGATGAAGTAGACAAGGACCTGTTTGAGATCCTCCAGTGATCCATGGCCGGCGATGATATTCGTTGCATACCCCATAAGGGCAGGAAGGATTCCCATCGTGACAGAGAACCCGATCATGAAGAGAATAGCCAGGGCGAGTCTGAACCGGTACCTGGTCAGGTAGGAGAGCAGCCTGCGCAGCGTCAGCCCTATGGATTCGTACTGGTCATTCTGATCTGTCCCTGAGACCGAGACCGGTTTTGGAGTCATTGTCATGATGCATTCCCCCTTGATTGAAGGCCGCTCCCGAGTTGTGACTCATAGATCTCCTGATAGAGAGGACTTGAGGAGAGGAGTTCTGCATGTGTCCCGGTCGCCTCAATAGTTCCCTGGTTCAGAAGGACGATCCGATCAGCGGTGATGACCGAACTGATTCGCTGGGCCACGATGAACTTGGTTGTGCCGGCCATCATGTCAGTGATCGCATCCTGAATCCGTGCCTCGGTGGCAACATCGCAGGCACTGGTGCTGTCATCAAGGATCAGGATCTTTGGTTTCTGTGCGAGGGCACGGGCGATCGAGAGCCTCTGACGCTGGCCACCGGAGAAGTTGGAGCCACGCCTGGCAACCTTTCCGTCATACAGTTCAGGAATATTCTGCACAAACCCGTCCACATCTGCTGAACGGGCAGCCACGATCATCTCATCATCGGTCATGGAAGGTTTTCCAAACCGGATCGTCTCGCTGATTGCACCTGAAAAGAGGACTGACTCCTGGAGGCATACACTGACTATGCTCCGAAGTGTTTCCAGGGAGATGGAGCGGACATCCACGCCATCGATGGTGACACGGCCACCGGTGACATCATAAAACCGGGGAATAAGTGAGACCAGCGATGACTTGCCACAGCCGGTTGCTCCCAGAAACCCGATTGTTTCACCAGGCTCTGCTACCAGGTTTATTTCTTTAAGGACCTCACCTTCAGGCTCTCCATCAGCATTCCGGTATGCAAAGGAGACATTCTCGAACGCCACACGACCTTTTACCTGATCGATGTTCATTACCGCAGGAACGTCAGGTTCACTCACCTCAGGTACCGCATCAAGAACCTCAAAGATCCTCTTCAGTGATGCATTTGCCTGGGTGATAAACGGCAGCACAATCGCGATGATCAGAAGAGGCATCATGAGGATGAGGATATATTGTGCAGCCGAGGTCACGTCACCGATCATAAGACCTGTTCCTTCGAGAACCTGTATACCTCCGAAGTAATAGACTGCCCCGAACCCGAGGATAGCGATCGCAAACACAGTAGGCATGAGATAGGACATGACCATCTGTGGCCTGACAGCCGCATGCTTCAGGCTCTCTGCAGCCTGCCCGAACTTTGTGATCTCATACTCCTGCCTGACAAATGCCTTGACCACCCTGATGCCGGTCAGGGTCTCACGAAGGGCTTTGTTCACGTGGTCAATCTCTGCCTGCTTGCGGGAGAATGCAGGTTCGACGATGACAAAGTACACAACCAGCAGAACAGTCAGAAGCACCAGAAGCACAACCATGATCCAGACAAGGGCAGGGGCCATGACAGCCATGATGAGAACAGTGCCGATAAGAAGGAGGGGGGCCTGCATGAGGTTCATCACCGACTGCTGTATCGCAACCTTGATATTCTGAACATCTGTTGTCAGTCTGACAAGCAGATCACTGGATCTGAACCTGTCGATGTTCCCGAATGAGAGGGTCTGGATCTTTTCAAACTCGCGGGTGCGCAATGTATGGGCAGAATATTCTGATGCCCAGACCGCGATCGCTGCATTTCCGATCTGGCATGCTCCTGCAATGACCGCAGCCAGGAGCATGAGAACCCCGACATCAAGAGAGTATGAGAAGTTGTTCTTCAGGATCCCGTTGTTGATCAGATCGGCAGAGAGGGCAGGAATGGCAAGAGTGCCACCGGCAACCACGATATTGAGCAGAATTGAGAAGAGAAACCACCGCTCGTATCCATGAAACACTTCAAAGAGGCGTTTGAAATTTGATATTGTCATTATGCCAGCTCCCGTGAGATCATCAGATACCATCCTCCGGCAGCTAACTATTTAAATTAACCGAACCGGGCAGAAATCAGCACCAGCAGGGTGGGAAAAACAGCAGTATTGCGGTGGTCAGAAAACGAAACTTGTGAGTGTAACACTCACTTCTTCTCTATCTTCTCTTCTGCCATTACATACTTTGCAATCATGAAGACCACGAAGGCAACAACGATGAAGTTTATACATTCTGCCGCGAACGGACCGATCCCAAGATGAACAGGTCCAAGGTTGAGGGTGGCAGCTTTCCAGTCGCCGGAGGGTACCAGCACACCCACAAAGGGCATGATGATGTTATCAACCAGAGACTTGACAAGGCTCGTTGCTGCAACACCCATGATGAACGCAACAGCCAGTACAACAACCTTGTACTCCTTGAGAAATTCCAGAAATTCTCCTATTAACCCGGTCATGTGTACCCGGCTGGTGATTTGAATCCTATTACGATGAATCTTTCGCCGTCAGGCTGGTTACAGGCGGGGCTGTTGCTGTGTCGCACAGTGAAAGGTTCCATACCCTTCGATCATGGCACGGGCGTTGATGCCGATCACTTCACGGTCCGGGAAAACCTGACGAATGATATCACATGCACGTTCATCATTGGGATCGTCAAACACCGGCACGATCACCACCCCGTTGCCGATGTAAAAATTCGAATAACTTGCAGGATACCTGCCCTCTTCTCCGGTTATCATCTTCGGCATCGGGAGTGGAATCACTGTGAGGGGCCTGCCATCCTGATCGGTCTCATTACAGAGGATCTGATAATTCTCGTGAAGTGCTGCATAATTCTCATCTGCAGGATCCTCCTCAACGGCACAAAGAACAGTAACAGGATCGATGAACCTGGCGATATCATCGATATGCCCGTCAGTATCGTCACCTGCAACACCATCACTCAGCCAGATCACCTTCACAGCACCCAGGTATTCCAGCAGTACCTGCTCGATCTCATCTTGAGAGAGGGATGGGTTGCGGTTCGGGTTCAACAGGCAGGATCGTGTTGTCAGAACCGTCCCTCTCCCGTTGACGTCGATAGAGCCTCCTTCAAGTACAACACCAGGTTCAAAGACCGGAAGGCGAAGTACTTCGGCCATAAACCCGGGGACTGCCCCATCTGTAAGAAGTTCATCGTACTTGTCACCCCAGGCGTTGAAGATCCATCTGACCATTGCTACCTGAAGATCCCCACGGTTTACAAGAAAAGTCGGGCCGTAATCACGAATCCAGACATCAGAGTATGAAACAGGAAACAGCGTCACCCGGCTCATATCGACGCCTGCATCCTTGAGAAGATGGGTAATACGACCTGATTCATCTCCTTCAGGAACATGCAGGCAGACATTCTCAGAGAGGTGAACTGCTTTGATGAACCTGATGTAACTCTCTTCAACCGCCTCAATGAACGGAAACGTGAGGGTGTTGTGCGGCCATGAAATCCACACTGCCTCATGGGGTTCCCACTCTGCTGGCATGTGAAATCCCCGGTTCCGGGGAGTATCGCCGAGTGCAGGAGAGACCCTTTCAGGTCCGTCTCCGCGGATCGGTGTGCAGAGGGAGTGGTAGGTTTCAGGCCGCCGGTTCCTGATGAAACCCCAGGAGTCAGAAACAGTTCTGTTCATTGCGAGATCGATCGTGGTAAGAAGGATCTCCTCCTCTGAACCTGCCCGTGACAGGACGGAGCCGAAGGCATCAGCTACAAACGAACCACCAAAGAACCTGACCCTATCCTCTGTACCGACCCTGTTTACTGCTGCGACATGCACGCTGTTTGCGATTGCATGGCTCCGCTGGATCGTCTCCCACGAATCCTGCCATTCTCCCTCAACCGGAGATGCATCGATGATATCACCGATAGCAGTTGGATAGAAGATGATCTCGGCTCCAGCCAGGGCTACTGCACGTGCAGCTTCCGGGAACCACTGGTCATAACAGATCAGGACTGCTATCTTTCCGAACCTGGTATCAACAACCCTGAACTCATCACCCTCGGCAAAATATCCCTTCTCAAAGAAGGATGGATCCTGGGGGACATGTACTTTATAGTACGGAGCATAGACTGAACCGTCTGCATCGATGATCACTGCTGCGTTGCGATACTCTCCAGTCTTCGCATGCTCAAAGATCGGGACGATGATCACTACCCCATGCTCTTTTGCAAGATCTGAAAACACCCGGCTTGACTCACCGGGTATTGTTTCTGCAAATGGTGCCGGGTCCCGGCCGATGTACTGGGGAAAGTATTGGGTGCGGTACAGCTCAGGAAGACAGATAATCCTGGCACCGGCAGAGATCGCTTCAGTGACCTTGCTGACCATCTTTCGAAGATTTTCATCGGGATCCAGGGATGCCAAGGCCTGGATCAGACCAAGCATAACAGGGCGGCTCTCCATTTCTTCTCCGATCATACTACTCATGTGAGGTTATCTCTTTCCAGAGGTCAGGGGCCTATGATCATGCCGGTGATGGAGATCAGGCCTGTGCTGGTGTTCGTGGGTAACGGCATCATGGGAGTGCAGGTGCGTATGTTCACCAGACCGGGAGAGGGGAGGGAGATCTTTGACATGCTGATGATCATGGTGAAGATCATCATGTCGGTGACGATGGTTATGCACCAGGGGAGGATGGTAATGCCGATGTGCGTGCTGCTCTGATACAAGCAGCCAGGTTCCGAGAACCATGACAGGGAGTGCTACAAGGAAGAGGAACTGCGGGGTTTCTGCAAAGAGAAGAAATGAGAAGAATACTCCGAAGAACGGGGAGAGTGCGAGAAACAATCCGGTACGTGCAGTCCCGATTGAACGGAGTGCAAGTAGGAAGAAGACACTGGCAAGCCCTCCAAAACTGAAGAACCCGACAATCATGTAAACAGGGACAGATCCTGCCGATGGAAGCGATTCACCGATGAGAAGAGCGATTACCAGAGAGATGATCCCTGCTCCATACCCTTTCACCAGGATTGCTGAGAGCGGGTCCCGGCCTGATACATGCCTGCTGATGTTGTTGTCAATGGCCCAGAAAAAACAGGCCAGCAATACTCCGACCGAACCCAGTGATACTCCAAATTCTCCTGCAGGGTCCAGACTCAGGATGAGACAGGAACCGGTGATAAGTCCCATGGCAATCCAGATCCTCTTCCCCACAGACTCACGAAAGAGGAGTGCTGCTAGTACTGCTGTCGCAACAGGTTCAAAGTTCAGGAGGAGAGACCCGGTCGCAGCAGGAGTATTTATCATGGAGTACATCAGCGTGACCGGGGCCAGGACACCACCCAATATGGCCATACCAGCAAGATACGGAGCATCAGATCGTGTAAGAGGCGCTTCGCGGGCTGATGGGTCGCGACGGATTATCTTCCCAATCAGGATCAGAAGCAGCATGCCGGTCCCGCTTCCAATATAAAAAAGGGCGGCCAGCATCACCGGTCCGGTACTGCCAACGAAATATTTGGTCATCGGTGCACAGCTGCCAAAAAGAACTGCCGATAACACTGCGTATAAGAGAGGTTTACGATCTGGTGAGAGGGGGGTCACATAAACACCACGAGATAATCCGTCATTCGGGGTTACCCGGACCCAGCCTGCTTCATCGAGAGGGAGATACGCCGTCTCTGACTATCAATCTCAATTACCTTTACCCTGACACGCTGACGGATTGTTACGACATCGGCAGGGTCCTGAACGTACCGGTCTGCTAGTTCGCTGATGTGAACGAGGCCACTCTCCGATAATCCAATATTAATGAATGCACCAAACTTCGTTACGTTTGTCACGACACCGTCAAGCACCATTCCTTCTTTGAGATCATCAAATGTCGTGACCTGATCTGCATAGACAGGAGGTTCAAAGACGCCCCGTGGATCCCGGCCAGGGCGAATAAGTTCCTCGCAGATATCATGCAGAGTGGGAATTCCGCATGTTTCAGAGACAAACGATTCAAGGTTTAACTGCCGTACCAGTGATTCATTACCGATAAGATCTACAGGTTTCGCGCTGATGCTCGTTGCCATTTGAGCCACCAGGGCGTATCGCTCTGGGTGAACACCCGTGTTGTCGAGCGGGTTCGTTCCATCACGAATCCGAAGGAACCCTGCAGCCTGTTCATAGGTCTTCTCACCGATACCTTTCACGAGCCTGAGCTCTTCACGGCTTGTAAATGGCCCCTTTTTTTCCCGGTGCCGGACTATCTCTGTTGCAAGCCGGTGGTTCAGACCAGAAACGTGCGATAACAGTGAGGGAGAAGCAGAGTTGAGATCAATGCCGACCTCGTTGACTACCGATTTCACCACCTCTTCAAGCCTGGACTTGAGCATATCAGGGTCAATATCGTGCTGGTACTGCCCGACACCGATTGAACGCGGTTCGATCTTCACCATCTCAGCAAGCGGATCCAGAAGGCGTCTGCCGATCGAGACAGCACCCCTCATGGTCACATCCATGTCAGGCAGTTCTGTCCTCGCGAGTTCTGATGCAGAGTAGATCGAAGCACCCTGCTCATACACAGAGACCACGGCAATATCTTCAGGCAGACCAAGACTCCTTACAAACTGCCAGGTTTCCCTGCCTGCGGTCCCGTCACCGACTGCGATGACCTGAACATGGTGCCTGGTGACCAGATCCCGGACTATCTGGGAAGATCCAGTGGGATCAGGTCTCGGATCGTGGGGAAAGATCGTCGCAGTCTCAAGAGGGAGCCCTTCTGCAGTGAGGACAACAACCTTGCATCCGGTACGAAATCCGGGATCGATCGCCAGAACCCGCTTTGAACCAAGAGGAGGAGAGCGGATTAGTGAACGCACATTTGAGGCAAAAACCAGGGCTGCTTCTTCATCAGCACGCTCTTTGAGTTCATTCCGGAGTTCGCGTTCAAGGGAAGGGGCAAGCAGACGGTGGTAGCCATCTGTCACCGCATCCTTAACACACTCGACTGCCGGGCCTGAACCGGATAGATACTTTTCTGCAATAAGCCCGATACCGGCCTTTGGATCAGGGCCGATCTTAGCAGAAAGAAGACCTTCCTCTTCACCCCTGAAGATGGCAAGGATCCTGTGGGACGGGATAGATCCGGCTGATTCGGATGTGCCTACATACTCTTTCCATTTTCCTGCATCGCCACCAGTCCCCCGGGCTGCAGATACATCGAGCCTGGAACTTGTATGAAACACTTCCCTGATCTTCTGTCGCACCTCAGGATTTTCACTCACCTCACCTGCAATAATATCTTCAGCTCCGGCGAGTGCGACCTGTGCCGTCGGGACATCCAGATCAGGGTTAATGAACCGCGTGGCCTCTGTAAGCGGATCGATCTGTGAATGCTGGGTGAGAAGGAGATCAGCAAGGGGCTGAAGACCCTGCTCACGTGCCTTGTCAGCCCTTGTCTTGCGCCGCGGCTTATACGGAAGATACAGATCCTCAAGTTCAGCAAGGGTTCCTGCCTGCAGAATATTCTGCCTGAGGTCAGGACTGAGATGCCCGGCCTCGGAAATTTTCGTGAGAATTACATCCCTTCGTTCCTCGAGCCTTCGTATCCTCTCAAGATGTGTTGACAGTGAGAAGATAACCGCATCGTCCAGCGAACCGGTGGCCTCTTTGCGGTACCGCGCTATGAACGGAATGGTTGCCCCACTGTCGAGCAGATCGATACAGGCAGTTGCCTGTCTCACCGGTATTCCGAGTGCTGCTCCGACCAGTTCCTGTATACGCCAGGTATGGTGAACTGACTGAGATAATTCGCTGACTTCTCCCATCTTCCTGCCTGATAATTCTATACAGATAGGGAGGCAACCCAGAAAACAGATCGGTCATAGACCCCACCGGTGCACCGTTATGGGCCCCGGTCAGGACCCAGGGACGATGAATTTTTCAGAAAAAAGAGGGAAAAGGTTGTTCAGAAGATTATTCCATGTTATACTTCTGAACCAGAGCCTCCCAGTCGGGAGATGCCATAAGGTGATCAAGACCTGTGTTCAGTTTTTTGAGCAGTTCTGCATCTGACTTGCGGACTGCTATTCCAAACTGCTCGTTGGTCTCTATCATTCCGATCTTCTGGACAGGTTTTCCTGCGATGATATCGTTCATAACGGTGCTGTCATAGATGACTGCATCTGTTCTGCCTGCGACCAGATCTTCTATAGCAAGCGGCGTGTTATCATACTGCTTCAGATTATCAGCAGTCATGAGGCTTTTATTCACAAGGTTGTCTTCAACCCAGATTGCTGCAGTACATCCACGTTGTGTTCCGATCTTGACCTTTCCGGCTTTTACCTGATCAAGAGTGACAGGTGATCCCTCTTTGGTTACAACCATCTGGTTCACGGTCCAGTATGGCTTGCTGAAGTTCACCTTCTCTTTCCGTTCATCGGTGATGGTCATTCCGGCATAGACCATATCGATCTTGTTTGCATTCAGGGCAGGTATGATGCCATCCCATGCTATTGCCTGAAATTCAGGTTCAAATCCCTGATCCTTTGCGATCCATTTGATCGATTCCACATCAAATCCGGTCGGTTCACCCTTCTCACTCATCATGGTAAAGGGCGGATAGACTGCATCGATACCAACCCGATATACCTGCTTTACTGTTGTAGAATTATCAGAAGAATCTTTTTTCTCCTGTACACCGGACGGGTTTGAAGATGTACACCCTGCCATTAATAGCAGCAGGACGAGACCCAGACAGGCCAGAGATACCAACACTCCTTTCATGGTATCAGATTAGGAAACCAGATATGTAATCATTACCTGTATCATTGAAACAGAACCGGGATCCTCTCTGATTCTCCCAATCTTTAATTTATATATATGATTCGTTTTCAGTAGTGCTCACAGATCACAATTTCTATAACAGTGCCGATCAAACAATCTTCAATGGATCGAAAAATCATATCAATCCTGGTAATTTTTATAGTACTTGGTGCAGTCTGTTTGAGTGGTTGTACTCAAAGTGCCAATACCGCTGATAAATCAGCAAAAAGCACAGATAATGCATCTGCAGACCAGAAGAAGACATATATTGTAGGTATTGACGGAGAATACCCACCATACAGTTTTATTGATAAAAACGGGACTGCCCAGGGATTTGATGTGGAGTCTGTCCAGTGGATAGGAAATAAACTTGGATTTGCCGTAAAGATCCAGCCTATCGCATGGGATGGAATCATACCTGCCCTGAATGCAAAGAAGATCGATATGGTCTATTCAGGAATGACCATTACCGACGAGCGTAAGCAGCAGGTACACTTCAGCAACCCGTACTACAAGGTTAATCAGTCAGTTGCAGTTCACAACGACATCATATTAACTCTTGATGACTTTAAGGCAGGGAAAGGAAGAATTGGTGCACAGCGTGGAACAACCGGAGCATTCTGGGTAGAAGAGAATCTCATCAATAAGAGTGTCATTCAGGCAGATCAACTTGTCACATATGACAACTTCCCACTGGCAACGACTGATCTCCAGAATAAGCGTATTGACTTTGCAATCTATGATCGCCCACCAATGCTTGACGCAATCGCTGACAAGCCACTCCATCTCATCGGTGAGATCGATACCGGTGAAGAGTATGGAGTTGCTATCCGCAAGGATGACACTGAGCTTCTGAACACCATGAATAAGGGACTGGATCTGCTCCATGAGTCACCTGACTGGACAGTTCTGAAGAAGAAGTACAAGATGGAATAACTCATTTCATCTCTTTTGAACGCATACACTATTTTGAATCCTTTTATGCTCATATGTGACAGACAGAATCAGGTTGTTCCCACTGCTCCTAAGAGACGACCACCAGGAGGAGAATAGTGGATCCACTGACGATTCTCATCGACTGGTTCCCCTATCTGCTTACAGGTATCTTCATCACAGTAGGCCTGGTTGCAGTTGCCCTGATAATCGGAGTGGTGCTGGGGCTTCCAATGGCCCTTGGACAGGTGTATGGAAAACTGCCATTACGATCTGCAATTTCTGTGTACGTCTGGTTCTTCCGTGGTCTTCCTGTCCTGGTTCTGCTGTTTCTCTTTTACTTTGGTATCTTTCCAGGTCTGGGACTCGACCTTCCTGCCTTTGTTGTTGGTGCAGTTGTATTAGGGTTGAGAGGAGCTGCATATCAGTCACAGATCTTCAGGGGGGCGATCCAGTCAATTGCGGAAGGACAGATGACCGCAGCACGGTCTCTTGGAATGAGCAGAACTCAGGCGATCAGATCAATAATTCTCCCTCAAGCCATGCGAATAGCGTTACCGGGATGGTCTAATGAATATCCCGAAATCCTCACAGAATCGTCTATCTGTTATGCAATAGGTGTGGCAGAACTTCTTACACGCTCATCACAGATTGTCTCACAAACATATGTCACGATGCCCATCTACCTGGCCTGTGCAGTGATCTTCATCCTGCTCAGTTATGCAGGAACCAGCCTTATCCAGAGGCTTGAAAAGCGGATCGCCATACCTGGCTTTGGTCCGGGGAATTCATCTTAATATGTCAGAATCAGAGTTCATTCTCAAGGTTGAGGATATACACAAATCCTTCGGCAGTTCGGAAGTCCTTAAAGGGGTCTCATTCAATGTCAAAAAAGGGGAGACGATCTGTTTTATCGGCCCTTCAGGAACCGGGAAGAGTACACTACTCAGGTGTATTAATCAGTTAACCATCCCGGATAGCGGAAGGGTTCTTCTCAACGGAGAAGAAGTTACTCATGCCGGTTCAAAGATCAACCACTTCAGGCAGAAGATCGGGATGGTTTTCCAGAACTTCTTCCTCTTTGATCATCTCACCGCAGTAAAAAATGTTGAGATCGCTTTGATCAAAGTCAAAGGGATGAATGCAAAGGATGCCAGGGAGAAGGCGATGACAGAACTCAGGCAGGTTGGGATGGCCGAATGGGCTGATCATTACCCTGCTGAACTTTCAGGCGGGCAGGCACAGAGAGTCTCCATCGCCAGGGCTCTTGCCATGGATCCGGATGTCATGCTCTTTGATGAGCCGACGAGTGCTCTTGATCCTGAGTTAACGCGTGAAGTTCTTGAGGTCATGAAGAAACTTGCACAACAGGGGATGACGATGCTGGTTGTCACCCATGAGATGGGTTTTGCCTGTTCGGTTGCGAACCAGATTCTGTTCATGGAGCATGGTATAATCAAAGAGCAGGGAAGCCCGCAGGTTCTTATGAACGATCCTAAGTTTGAACGGTGTAAGGCATTCATCGGACAGTTCAGGGAGTATTCACAGTAGAGATCATGGAGACCATAACCTTCCTTGTTGACATAATCGTTCCAGCCTTCTGGAACGGTCTGCTTGTTACTCTTGCCCTCATCGCAGTCACGGCACCGATAGGACTTGCTCTCGGTATAGTAATCGCCTGCGGGCGAGTGTATGGGGGAAAAGTATTGTCCGGATTCTTCCATGGGTATACCATTTTTTTCAAGGGCTGCCCACTTCTGCTGTTATTATTTATTCTTTATTTCG
Source organism: uncultured Methanospirillum sp. (assembly GCF_963668475.1). GTDB lineage: Archaea > Halobacteriota > Methanomicrobia > Methanomicrobiales > Methanospirillaceae > Methanospirillum. Next base: position 2,793,450 of record NZ_OY764544.1, on the reverse strand, counting down.
GATTGCCGCCATATGGAATCACCCTGAGTCCCTTTGTAGCATCGATAATCGGATTTATACTCTGTAACAGTGCGTACAACTCTGAATATATCAGAGGTGCAATTTTTTCAGTAAAAGAGGGACAACTCACGGCTGCAAAGGCCCTTGGAATGACACGGAACCAGGCAATTCGATATGTTGTTCTTCCCCAGGCTCTCAGGAGGGCAATTCCCGGAATATCGAATGAGTTTATCTATCTGATAAAGTATTCATCGCTGGCATACATGATCACGGTTATTGAACTGACCGGCGCCGGGAAACTCATTGCAACGAAATATTTTGCTTACAACGAGACGTTTTTTGCACTCGCAGTAGTGTATCTGGCATTAGTGACCATAACAACATTCGGGGCTAATGCAATAGAGAGAAAGTTTGCAATACCTGGATAAAACGCTTTTTTTGCGATAATAAACCCAATTTATTCGCTTTTTCCCTCGAAATTCCCGGGCCCATATCCTGTCGAGATTCCAGTTTTGACATCGGGATCATATGAATGTTCATCTCACCAGATCTGATCAATAGCGACCCTGTATAAAAACGCTAATTATTGAGTATAGTCCCATTAGAGCATAAAATGGACGTGGTTTTTAGAGAGAGATATTTACCGGATCTGCGCACTCGGAATATCCCCTGGAATCAAAAAAGAAGCCCATTTAAGTGATTTTAGAACCGCCATGGTCGCCCGAAACCAGACCCGGGAAAAGGTAATGCTATTTAGTTAATTAGAGAGGGCGATTCCTGCTATCTGTAACAGAAACCCAATTATCAGAGATATCGTGTACGTGTGTAAAAAAAAGTACATTTTTTGCTGTTCTTATCCCACTACCTTATCTTGCCCAGATAATTGTTCCAACATTCTCCCCAATAATAGCCCGCGTTATCATGCCCTTTTTGTGACCGTTTACGATCTGAATACAGGGAATATTTCGAGACTCAAGCATGATCTCCAGCAGTTTTCTCTCAAGAACGAGATCTTCCATGTCCATCTCGATAAGCTCACTCGCAGTGATCTCGGGTATCAGTTCTGCATCAGGGTACTTGAGAGGATGTTTGTCATACAGCCCATCAACATTTTTTGCTAGAATGCACCGTTTGGCTCCGAGCACTTCAGCTGCCAGAAATGCTCCGGTGTCGGTCCTGTGTGGTGGTATTCCTCCGTTCGAGCGTTCGGACGGATGCTCATACAGACCATATGGCGGAGTTCCATGTGTTACCGGAAGTGCCCCCATTGCCAGCAGTGTTGGAAGCTCTAAGAGATCAGTTGTATGGATTCGCTTTGCCTTCCATGGAGAGAGAAGTGTTGCCATCATGAGAGCGTTCTGCTCAGAGATCTTGCTGGTGAGTTCGGCAAGAACACCGGTTGGCATACCAAGATCTAGACCGATGTCCATCATGTGCCGGACTCTCACTCCACCGCCGGTAATAATCAGCATCTGATGATGCTCAGAGAGTGTGCCCAGTTCATCAACGAGAGGAAGAACGACATCATGTCCATAATCGATGATTCCATGCCCACCTATCTTGACAACATTTAATTCAGGAAGGATTCTTACCAGAGGGCGATCTTTATACTTCTCAAATAACTGTTTTCTGACCAGAGTTTCGCCTTGTAGTTTGTTTGGAATATCATGTCTCTCGTGCATTCCTCACCTCAATAGTATTAAGTATATTGAAGTAATATAGATACATTTGCTGGCATAGCAGTTGGTATATCCAAGTGATTATGCTCAAAGTTATCCGCCAGGGGTGAAGCAGATGAAAATTTATATCAGAGAGCGTCAGAAGGTCGGAGAAGGTGTCAGGCAGCCACAATTCAGAGTTGTTGCGGTGACCGGCGGTCAGATACAGATCGAAGCAACCCACTTCAGAAAAGTTGAGATCGAGATGATCGCAAAGGACGTCGGCGCTGAACTTGTGTACCTCGCAGAGGTACCCGAGGATCAGAAGAAGAAACACTAATTTTTCGGAACTATTGTATCTGTGTATAATAAATAGTGAGAGAGGTATGCCTACTCTTTCGGTCGATATACTATTCAGAACTGCTTTGGAACTTTTTTTTTCTGAAGAGCACGCAATCACCCTGACCTTTACTGCAGATGGAATCAGGATACGGTTTCCTACAACAAGGAGACTTGCAGAGTATCTCAAAGCCCCCCATTATTATATTCTCCCATATTTTGCAATGATGGAAGAGCAGGAACTGGTAACCAGGGAAGAGAGAGTTGGCATTCACACGACCAATGAAGGCTCCATGAAGATCATCAGGATAATGAGAGAAGAGTTCGCAGATGAAAGTATAGCTCTTCTCGGTCCTGAAATATTTGAGCAGATCTGCAAACGAATTGATAGTTAAACCAATGGAGCGGGATGTAGCTTTCGTGTAATTTTTTTTGTTCTTTTTGCGATAAACATACATATTATAAAACAAGAACATGGCGCCAGATATAGCAATATTTATATTTAATTATTTTTCTTATTAAATTTGATGAAAAACAGAGAACTTTTTCGGGGTGAGTAAATAAAAGAAACTTATTTCATTCAGATAGTAAATACATCACATGCGCGATTGTAGTTCTCGGTAGGAAAAAGGTCAAATATTAGAGCAAATTACTAATTATAGTTACACTTTTTTTGTTTATTATTTCATCATTAAAAATTATCAAATAAGTATATTTCATTTTTTTCCAAATTTTACTCAATAAATGGAGAAAATTTTTATCTCATAAATTTTAGGTAAACTAGTTTGCACTAACAATAGTTTAAAATTTAAATATTCAAAAACCTCTCCTGATAGCTGATGAAAATGAGTGGAAAACATCGTGTAACCATCTCAATGTGGTTACTTACACTTTTGATCTGTCTTATCTGCTTCACCGGCGTGGTTTATGCCGATGCAGGGGCCTCGACAGGAGCAACGCAAACCATCACAGATATGATGGGGAATACGGTTCAGATACCAGTCACAATCGACCGTGTCGCTGATTTCTGGAACGCTCACAATGAAGTCGTTCTTATGCTCGGTGCCGGGGATAAAATTGTTGCAACAACCTCAATTATCCATAACATGCCGATGTTCAACAAGGTTTATCCAAGGATTGGAACCATCCCTGCTCCATTTGACTCTTCAACAAAAGTTGTTACACTGGAAGATACAATTGCCGCAAAACCGGATATTGCAATACTCTCTGATGGAACGAACAAGAGCGCTGATCAACTCTCATCTGCAGGAATTCCAGTTGTAACCTTGTACTTTACAACATTTGAAGATCTGAAGAAATGTTTCCTCCTTACCGGATCAATTCTCGGTGGAGATGCCAAAGCAAAGGCGGAAAAGTATAATGATTACCTTGATACGAAGTTATCAGAGATTAAGGATGTTACCTCTAAAATTCCAGTAGACAAAAAACTGAGCGTTCTTCATATAAACAGTCTAAAGCCATTACAGGTAGATGGAAACAAGACCCTTATTGATACCTGGATCGATGTTGCTGGTGGGACCAATGCTGCTGGTAAGGATATATCTGGAAATCAGAAGGCAGTAACCTTTGAGCAGATTCAGGCATGGGATCCAGATGTCATCATCATGATGGGAACAACTGCAGATAAGGATACTGTCATGAATGATCCTAAGTGGAAGGATCTGAAAGCAGTCAAAGATGGTAAATTATATCTTAATCCGAAAGGGGTCTTCTACTGGGATCGGTATGGTGCAGAGGAAGCACTTCAGATTCAGTGGGCAGCAAAGACATTGTACCCAGATCTCTTCAAGGATCTTGAAATCAAGGATGTCCTCAAAAAGTTCTACAATGAGTTCTTTAATTACAGTCTCACCGATGATGATATTGACAGCATCCTGAATCCAACTGTGTAACTTGGAAATAGGGTGTAATTATTACAAACCAACTTTTTAAAATGATTAAATGAATCGAAAAATTATGAAAATAAAAAACCATATCTCATGAGACCACTTATCAACTGGGAAGAACTCAGAAATGTCACCCGTCCTCCCTTTTTCTCTCATATGAGTGAAGAAGAACAGAAGAATTTGTGGAATAATGAGGCAGAATTTTACGATTACCTCATTAAAATGGAAGTTAAGGGAACATTCAATGCCTTACAATGTATCCCAATTTCATCTGTAGATTCTGTTCTGGATGTTGGATGTGGTCCCGGACGTATTACTTCACAATTAGCAAAAATTGCCGGGAAAGTAACAGCTCTCGATATTTCTGAAAAGATGATGGAAAGATGCAGAGAAAAGGTTCGGGATTATTCACATGTTGAAACCATTTTGATGGACTGGAATTGTGCGGAACCTGATATCAACCTTCCTCGCCATGATATTGTGATTGCATCCCGATCAATTGGAGGAGAAGATATCAAAAAACTGAGTAAATTTGCAAAAAAGTATGCGGCTATAATTAGCTGGGCAAATGCTCCGAGTATTCCCGAAATCAGAAGCCTTCTTTTTGATAGTGCACGTAAAAAAGGGTATCCAATCAAGAAAATACCTTTTACCCATGATAGAAGATTGCAGTATAATCTGCAATATAATCTGGTCTATGACCTTGGGTATGAACCGAATATTAACATCGTTCAGGATGGATTTGAACGATATTATCCATCAAAAGAGGATGCTTATTCTGATCTTCAGCATTTGATCGGTGATCCTGAAGAATTGAACCTTGATGTTTTTAAAGAAAATGTGGATCAATTTCTGACTTATTCTTCAGAAAAAGGGTACAGGTTCTTTTTTGAGACACGTACGTTTGTATTATGGTGGGAAACACTACCAAAACAATTTTTGAATCATATATTTGAGTCAAAAGGAGATTTAAGATGAACCATAAGTTATTGAACTTATTCATAACTGTAATCCTTCTCTGCACAGTAGTTGCAGGTGTATATGCGGGGACTGACACAACGAAAATCTCGGGTCCAACACGGACTATTACTGATATGGCCGGGACAGAAGTAACTATTCCGGCAAGTGTTACAAAGTTGTGAATCTATGGCCTGCTTCTAACTCGGTTATGCTTTGTATGGGTGCAGGAGATCTGTTGGTTGGGACAATGGATATTACCAAACAAAATTATTGGTCACAACTTGTTTATCCAAACATTGTAAACGTTCCAACTGCTACAGACAATGCTGAAGATTTGATGAGGATGAATCCGGATCTCATCATAACTCCAAGCAAAGAAACTGCAGAAAAGTTACAGGGTCTTGGACTCCCTGCAGTTTATCTGTATTTCAGCGATTATGACTCCATGAAAAAGGCGTTTACGCTTCTAGGGGATATCCTGGGAGGAGATTACGTAGACAAGGCTAAAAAATGGGGGGAACTGGTAGACAGCCAGACTGTCACTGTTAAATCAGCCATTGGCAATATTCCTGAAACAGAGAAACCAGTTGTCTATTATATCCAGGGTCAGACAAATCAGGGATTGTATACCACATTTGCTGCAAAATCTATAATGAATGATTGGATAAACATAGCCGGTGGAGAATTTGCATCCAAAAAACTTGAACTTGATAAAAACGGCGTAGTTACACCAGAAGCAATTCTCAGCCTGAATCCTGATATTATTATTATCGGAGGATTTGCAGAACACGAACTGTATAATGAACTCATGAACTCGTCACAGTGGAAAGATATCAAAGCAGTTAAGAATAACCAGGTATATCTCAATCCAAACGGATTATTCCCATGGGAACGCTTTGGTATGGAAAGTGCACTACAGATTCCATTCGCTGCTTCGGTGATTCATCCTGAATTGTACAAAGTTAATCTTGTAGATGAGGTGATAAAATTCTACAAAGAATTTGTAGGTTTTGATCTTACTGATAAACAGGCTCAATATATGATTGATGGGTATGGACCAAATGGCGAGGAATATAAAAACACAGGGTCAAGTCACCCACATTCTTAATATTTTTCTGGTTGCATTAGATTTTTATTCTTCTTTGGGTTTTCCCTTTCCCAAAGATAATAGTAATATTTCATACATCTCGATACCTTTTCTTATATCACTCTCTGATATGATTCCTGTTCCTGATGGATGAGTTGTTACTCGTGCGGGTATTCTGATATTATCAAAGGTAAACCCTTCCCGAAATTTAAACTGATATTTTTCATAGAGAATCTGTCTTCCCAACTGAACCAGTTCGTCAGATGTTTTAAAAATACCACTTATTTCAAGGCATTTTTGAACCACCTCTTCAGAGTACACTCCCCGTGCAAAGAAACAGATGACCAGGCTCGCCAGGATCTGACGCCAGGCTTCCTCTGTATACAGTTGTGATGCGATCTCGTCGGGTGTAATTTGTTTCGGCTTCTGATCAATACTATATCCTGCACTATCAAGATGACTATGTCGTGCCCCGGTCAGGTACCCGATGATGGCTGCAAGGCCGGTGTGATACCCTGGCATCTCATTCTTTCCGAAAGCAAGTGCATATTCAGAACCTCCATACTGCTCAGATGCATAATCAACACCCCTCCCGAGGTTCTGATAAAATAATGTCTTCTGGTCAGCAAGATGCTGAAAAAAACGCATAAAACCAGGGGAATCTCCAAATTCAAGACTGATCCCATCTGTCATTTCAGGAGTGATGAGGCCATTCTTCATCGCTTCGGTTACATATGCTGCCACCACTCCTGAAGACATGGCATCCATTCCGGTTCCTTCGATCTCATCTATCAGTGCCAGGACCTGTTTTGGATCTGCAACCCCAAGCATAAATCCAAGAGAGTAAATCAGCTCATAGTCATAACAGACGGGAACAGTCTTGAAGAAATACGGATCATGAGGATATGATATCCGGAGATGGGCAAGATGGATACAACTCACCGGGCAATGAGAACATCCAACTCTTCGTGCAAGGTAATTACTCGCGAACTCTTCCCCGGTAAGCTGGTCTGAACTCTCAAACTGAGAGGCTGTCATATTCTTTATCGGAATTGATCCCAGGGATTTGAGAGGAAGGACATTAACCGCAGTTCCTACATCATGATACTTCTTCATTGCAGACGATTTCGTCACAGCATCAAAGATCTGATCATACATCTTTCGGTACTCTTTGACATTTGTCACAGGAATTGATGAATCACCCGATATCACGAGTGCCTTTAATAATTTAGAACCGAATACTGCTCCAAGACCCATTCTTCCAAAGTGACGATAGGTCTCCGAAGTTACTGCTGCATACCGGACAAGTCGCTCTCCGGCTCTTCCAATCCGGAGAATTGTCCGGGTTCCCGGATTCCCGTCAACCAGCCGGATTATCCGTGCGACAGTATCTCCCCGGGCCATCCCCCAGAGAGTCCGGGCATCATGAAACTGAACGGTATCATGTGTGATGGACAAAAAGGTCGGTTGTGTTGATCTTCCGGTGATCACAATTGCCCCATACCCAGCCATTCTCATAGATGTTGCAGTTCTCCCTCCTGCATGGCTCTCCCCGAGATTCCCTGTCAGAGGAGATTTAAACATGGCAACGCACTTTGATGCGAGGGGAAACAGGGCAGATATCGCTCCAACAGTTAATATGATTGGATTATCAGGGCCAAGTGGATCGGCGCCCTCTGGGCAGAACTCAAATAACAGGCGTATTGCAACACCTGCTCCTCCAATCCTCTCTTTAAAAAGTGTTTGCCGGTCTTCTATCCGATATGTCTTTGAAGAGAGATCGATGATTAAAACCCGTGCCAGATTCTGATCCATTCAGCTCACCTCTGAATTCTCTTCTAATTCGATAACCTGATATGGGCAGTATTTTGCACAAATTCCACAGTATATACATACAATTGGTGAATTACTCTCATGGTTCCATGTAATTGCACCTAATATACACGCATCAACGCAGGATTTACATCCGGTACAGAGATCAGAATGTATCTTAACTCCACCTCCTTCCCTGGGTTTCATTGCCCCGGTTGGACAAGCATCAGCACAGGGTGGATCCTGACAAGCTCTGCATACTTTTACAGAGAATCCTCTGGAAATACCCCCAACTGAAGAGATGTGAATTGCAGATCGTGACAAACCACCTGATCCAAGTCGTCGGTTGCAGGCAAACATGCAACACTGGCAACCGACACACCGATCCATATCGATCACAGCAAGACGTCGGGTGGACATGAATGAGAATTCAGTAGAAGTAGTATATGTATTCTGGGTGCGATGAGATCAATGTTCTACATAGAGATGAACACTTTTAGAGTCCCTATTTTTAAAATTAAAGCCCATACAATGAATGTACCAAAGATGGGATAGATCTCCAACAAGTTCATTGATCATCCCTGTCCATACATACACTATGCGTAACCATGCCCTCCATGAGAAAGGAGGTATCATAAATGAACTTGATGGTTCCCTCTGCACTGTTAGAATCCGGATACCTGCAGGTATAATTACTCCGGAAAAGATGATGGGTATTTGCAGAATTGCAGAAAAGTTCGGTGCCGGGCTTCACCTGACAAACAGACAGACTGCAGAATTCATTCATGTCAACCCTGCTTCCCTTGAACTCATTGTAGAAGAACTTGCAGCCAATGGAACACCTCTTGGTGCAGAAAAATCAGAGATTGTCAACGTAACTGCATGCCCGGGTACTGACCGATGTAAATTCGCACAAATAGACTCGATATCCCTGGCACTTGCCCTGGATGAGAAGCATTTTGGTAAAGAGATGCCAGTCAAATCCCGCATAGCCATATCAGCATGTCCGAACTCATGCATGAGTGAACGATTGAATGAGATAGGAATTACCGGTGTAGTACGACCATTCCGTGTGCCCGGGACCTGTACTGGTTGTGGGACATGTGTTCATTATTGTAAAGAGCATGCCATCAGGATCAGAAATGGGGCACTTGTGATGGATGATAATGCCTGTGTTCATTGTGGAATGTGCATCAACTGTTGTCCATTTCACATCATCAAATCAGACCCGCCAGCCTACCACATCACGGTTGGAGGCAGGAGGGGAAGACATCCAAAAGTTGGACACCACTTTGTTACAGTGAAAAGCCCTGAAACAGTTGATCTCTGTATAGAGAAGATAGTGTACTGGATTTATCGTCGTGCATGGGGTGATGTTCTTCTTCCTGATCAACTTGATGATATCGGGTTTGAAACATTCAGAGAAGATGTTGTGAAAACTCTTCCACAGGATGAGATTATCACCGGATATTAAATTCACTAATCTCCTCTTTGTTTTCAGCCACCTTTACCGCTCATACAAATTATCAAAAATAGTTTATCAACTGGTTATTTCAAATTGGGATACAAATAATTGAGATACAATGATTTACCTCGGCATTGATGATACAGATAGTCTCGATTCAATAGGAACCGGTCGTCTTGCACGAGAGATCGCAGATCTCCTAAAAATTAAATATCCGGTAGACTGTATCACCCGTCATCAGTTGCTTGTTCATCCCGATATCCCCTATACTTCACATAATAGTTGTGCAGTGATTCATCTGTTTGATATTCCTCAATCTGATTATCTTTCCCTATTTGAACAGGCCAAACAGATTATGAGAGAGCGATTTGTGGAAGGAAGTGATCCAGGTATCGCTCTTGCAGGTGCTGACCAGGTAAGTCCGATAATGGTTGCTTTCGGATTTGATGCAAAATGCACCATTGTCACCCAGGAACGTGCCCGCGGAATTGCTCATCATGCAGGGATATTGCTTGAGGGGCTTGGCGGAACTGAAGGAGGGGTGATTGGCGCAGTGGGTGGGATTGGACTTGCTGCAAGTGGATCTGATGGCAGATATCTTCAATTAGGTTCTATCAGGGAAAAAAGAGGCCAAAGAACAGTTCAGGAGATTTTGGATACCGGTATAGACAAGGTTATGACATTAGATGGGAAGATTGTAACTGAAGGATTGGTCTTTATCGAAAAATTTCCGCAACCATCTCGTCTTCTTGGAAAGCCGGTGGTTGTGGTGGATGAAAGGGATGGGCAGTTCTATCTGGTAAAACGTGACTAATTACATTATCCTATAGAAACCAGAATAGACAAGATCTCTTTGATCAATATATCATCGGGTAAATTCGGGTCTTACTTGATAAAATCAGATTTGAGGGCAATCAATGGTAAAAAGAAGAACCCAAAAGGGAGAAGAACCCGAACTGATCTCATTAGATGATGCTCTGTATAAAATACAGAACAGGTTTTCATTTACTCCCAGAATTGTCAAAGTCTCTGTGCAGGATTCTGTTGGAAGGGTAACCGCTGAAGCACTATACTCTCCTCTGACGATTCCTTCGGTTCATCTGTCGGCTATGGACGGAATTGCGGTGAAAGAACATGATACCATTGGTGCCACCGATAAGACACCTGTTCGGCTGACCGATTTTGTTCTGGTGAACACCGGGAATGTTATTCATCCAGAATATAACGCAGTAATTAAGATCGAGGATACAGAAGAGAATAACGGTTCATACGTAATCCGAACATCTGCATCCCCATGGCAGCATATCCGGCCAATTGGAGAGGATATCTCACGGTCAGAGATGGTTCTTCCGAGGTATAGTCAGATCTCGGCACCTGATATCGGGGCAATGATCAGTTATGGAATAACCGAAGTTCCGGTGCTCGATCTTAAGGTTGCACTCATCTCTACTGGCAGTGAGATCATCTCCATCGGTTCAACGCCACGGGCCGATCAGGTTATCGAGAGCAATATGCACATGGCAGCTGCCATGATCCGGTCTGTCGGGGCTTCGGTCACCAATTTCCCAATCGTTGTCGATAACATCGATGAGATACGCAACATGATCACGATCGCAGCAGAGGATCATGATCTTATCCTGATCTCCGGAGGTTCGTCCAAAGGTACCATGGATTACACCTCTCAGGTTATTGACACATTAGGGACGGTATTTGTTCATGGAATTGCAATAAAACCTGCCAAGCAACTCATTCTCGGAGATATCAATCAAAAGGTTGTCATTGGTATGCCCGGGTATCCGGTTGCATTTTACACAGTTTTGCGTGAGATTGTCCAGCCAATTCTTGAGTGGTACGGGTTTCCATTCCCCTATCCTGATACCGTATCAGCATATCTAACCCAGTCAATACGATCATCTTTTGGATTGGATGAGTTTATTCTGGCAATCATCGGGAAAGTTCAGGATAACTGGGTCGCGACACCTCTATCTAATAAATCAGGTGTGCAGATGAACCTTGTTCGATCCAATGCCTATCTGAAAGTTCCATCAGATACAGAGGAGGTAGAAAAAGGTACCCGATTGCCCACGACCTTACGTGTTCAAAAAGAGATCGCAGAACAGACAGTTCTGGTAACCGGTTCTCATGATCTCGCCATCGATTATCTTGCCGATCTCGCCAGGGAAGAAGGGATTCTTATTGCATCTTCTCATGTGGGAAGCATGAACGGGTTACTTACCTTACAAGAAGGATACTGCCATCTTGCTCCGATGCATCTGCTTGCAGATGATGGTGAATACAATATTCCCTATTTACAGCAGCATATTCCAAAGAAAGACCTGGTCCTGATCTCTGTTGCAGAACGTATGCAGGGGGTTGTATCACGCGATGTTCTTGGTTTTGACGCTATTACTACTCATACGTTTATCAATCGTCAAAATGGATCAGGGACACGAATGCTTCTGGATCATCTTCTCCATGAGAACAATATAAGACCAGAAGATGTTGATGGGTATGACCAGGAGGTTTCTACCCATTACGGAGTCTGTCTTGCAGTTCAGAATGGTGACGCTGACATCGGCATGACAATTTATGGTGCAGCCCGTGCATTTTCTCTTCCGTTTATTCCTCTGGCCCTTGAGAGATATGAACTCGTTACAACAAAGGAACTGTTTGAAGAGGACTGGCGAATCAGAAAGATTGTGGAACTGATTAATTCAAAACGGTTTAAAGAGATTCTGACTCATCTTGGTGGTTATGAGATGGAGTTTACCGGTACGATCCGTGAATGTACCAAGAAGAGGTATACGGGGAAGAAAATTCTCTAAAATTTCTGAATCGCCATACAATCAGGAAGAGTTCAGCCGAATTGTAAATATCACGTATTATTCTCATAAGAGAGGCGGTATGGCAAAGAGACCTTTAAACATCAAGCCCTTCAGACTACATCTCCTTGTTATCAGAGGATAATTTTTAGCGTAAAAAACATCCCCATACCGCAAATCCTTAATGGATGCCACCCGGGTATATAGTATGGATTGGCCTATCTGTAATACACTCGTCTTTGCTGCCAACTCCTCAATCTACTGCAATCATCACTTCACTTGATTTAATTATTGCATATACCTCTTTTCCAATTCCCATATTCAGACTATCGAGTGCATGAGCCGTAATCACTGAAGTGATCAATGTTCCGCCTCCTATATCGATTACCACTTCGGCATTTACCGGTCCTTTGGTGACTGATTTCACAACACCTTTGATTGAATTTCTGGCACTTATTCGCATAGGATTAGATCCATATATTAGATTGCATATAGGAAGTGAGCTTCCATCACTTAAATTATTTGAGGCATTGCAACCTCGTGTGAGAAAACTCATTCAGAACAGTGGAAAAAAGATCAACTGTTGGCGATAAAATGTTTTAAGAGACATCCTGGTGCATGTACCAGGAATAAATCTCAGTAAAATATCGGATTATGTCATCTGTTCCCTCGATTCCTATCGGGCCAATGAAGATGACTGGGAGATTGACAACCTTGCGATTATGGAGGGTTGCGAATATTTCCAGCTGCCACTGTTCTTCCAGTGATGAAGTGGTATGTCCTATAAGATCAGTTTCTGGGTGAGAGATCAGGTACTGATTGAGATAGTGTATAGCGGGAAGACACAGGGCACAACTATTATCAGAAAAGAGGATAGCAGGCCCTGTATAAATAGCGTATGAATCTGCCAGAAGATCCTGAATTTCGGTACTATTGAGTTCAATCCCTTCAGAATTAAAAACCAGAGCCTGAACTGAAAACGTGGGAGACAGTAACAACAGAAGAAGAGAAATTTCGCATAGAGATCTGATGAACCTGGTTCTCGTCATCCTTTCCTTCGAGCCGAGTGTTCACATCCTTTCTTTTCATTGTGCAAAATCGAACACCATCATTGCATTACAAAAAGAACTCTCCAGAATGGAAGTTAATCTATCAGATCTCCCAATTACTGGAAAGTCCACCACCACAGCTGATATGATGAGTAGAGCAGAGTGGCACATCCATTGTTGCTATATCAGCTGATATATTTTTTGGTGAAGCAGTTGTAAAAGAGAGAATTCTTAAGTTAAAAAATTTAAGGACCAACCCCTCCCCAGTTATTCTCTAAGAATCGGTTTTGGTTTCTGACTTCAATAGCCAGTTATTGAAATTATTAGTGTAATCAGGGTAGTGAGAAGAGACAATAAGACCTGAACAGAGTAGATATGATCACTACGGAATTTATTCTACGTCATGAATAAATCCATATTATTGATATATCTTAAATTTTTGGCTATTGCATAATATTTTATCATCATTCACATAGTGAACCATTGATCACAGCCCAATATCTCCAAATCAACTTAATGTTGATAATGGGAGGAATATGATGACGTAAAGGTTTCATAGTGATCAAAAATTTTCTATTTAGGATAAGACCAGGGTAACATATACGCGTTGCTCGATCACCCCTTTCTCAAGCCCGATAAGAGCAACGAACATAGAGGCCAATTTCAATTTTATGCATCAGTGCTGAAATTATGTGCCCCGGCAATTAACAAAACGAAAAATGGGCTGATAATCGCAAGATTATAAAAAAGAAAAAATACTCCCTTCGTTGGACAGCCTCGATAATAAGAATTTATCAGTTTACGATAAGTTTAAGCACCCTAGGGGATAACATTCCGCCAGAGTTGGATATTTTTCGTTGCCATTGACACCAGATATCATGAGATCACAGGATATTGCTATTGTCGGTATTTTTTTGGCTCTGGGAGTCCTTGCCCGAATTATCGGGTCTAGTCTCATCCCCACCCCGATCGGCCCGAACTTTGTGATAATCTTGTACTGCCTTGCCATCATGCTCATCGTGCCTAAGTTCCATGAGGCAGTCGGTATTGGAGTGGTTGTGGGAATCGTCAGCACTCTGATCAGCCATGGGCTCTTCCCCCCCGCAAACCTGATAAGTGAAACGCTCGGAGCCGTCGTTTGCCTCGGAGTATTTCTGATCACCAGGGAGAGGACCGTGGCGGCTCCAGCAACTGCTACCCTTGCAGCGACCCTCGTCAGCGGAATTACTTTTCTGTCTATTGTCATAATCTTCGTGATGGGGGCGCCTGGGTTGTTGTATAGGTCTTTCAGCTATTCGAGTATCTATGTATTCTTCACTCTGATGATGATAACGATCGTCATTCCTACAGCCGTACTGAATGCTGTTGTGGCTCAGATCCTGTACATACCAGCAAACCGGGTGCTTTCACGATCCAGGTAATAATCCTTACAGAATATTTGAAATTCTCTTCAATTGCACCCTAAAAGAGTCCTGGTTCCGGGATAACCTGTTGGTAATACTCTACTTAAGGCTGATCTTTACCTCACCGGATGCTGCAGAAAGATATTCAGGATCGTTCTGATCTTTGTTGTTCTGGCATTATTGGTTAATCTGGGTGAGGATGTTGCGAGCAATGCTTTGATGTGAAAGAGAACGAGATTATCGTGTCCACCCACAATATTGGAATAAAATATATAGTATTAATTTTTTTATTGCAAAAACTATAAATATAATAATGAATGAGTATTTCCTTATGGGAGGAACAAAGAAATCCGGTATTGAAAACCGGATTATGCAGGTCAAGGATCCCCATGTGGAAATTATCCTAAGACAGGCGAATGAGATGAAACATCGCCAGGAGTATGAGAAGGCCATCACTATGTATGATCAGGTCCTGGAACTTGATCCTCGTAATGCAAAAGGATTACATTCGAAGGGGAATGTATTCGACATTCTTGGCAGATATGAAGAAGCAATCGTCTGCTATGAATCTGCCCTTGATAGTGATCCGCTTAATGCAGAAACGTGGTATAACAAAGGGGTTACCCTTTCCAAGATGGGATCTTCCCAAGAAGGCAACGAATGCATCCAGAGGGGAATATCCATGGCAACGGGAGCAATGTAAAACGATCGGAAAAAAGAGGATCGTCAAGAACCATCACTCATCGCAGGAAGACCGTTATCTCTACCAGATATCGTGTTTTCTTGTTTTCAGTTACTCTTCTGAATTACTTGTAAATCCTTCAGTGTCTCAATGTACCTGCACCAGGGTGCATAGAACCATATTACTATCTTGGAAAATTCTTCCTATTTCTGTTTGGAGAATATGCTGATGATACATGGTACCGGATTCATGCGAAATAACAGATATCAATCCAATTATAGAAGTTGCCGGAGCCTCATATAAAAACCCCAACGGTGCCCCGTTGGGGGCCCCAGGTAGGACCGGTGAAAAGGACTTTTTCATGCAAAATGTAGTCAACATGGTTACGCAGACAAAAAAGGTAAGATAATTACTGATCGGTCAATATATCTGCTGAATCCATCCGATGCATAACAGGGAATCCATTACTCCATGCCCCAGACAAACATCAATACTAAAATCTGCTCTGTCTGCCATAACAGATCGAATCAAAAAAAAAGTTCGATAATTGTACCTCCTTATGTTGCGGGACCTTCAGGGATAATTGATCTGGAAGGTCGTCCCAAAGAGTTGACTGAGTTAATCCTCAATAATACCCTTGAATTATGTCCACATTGTGGATATATTGCTGAAGATATCAGAGAGAAAACGTCAGTCACACGAGAACTTCTGCAATCTCCCAGGTTTATTAGCCTCCAAAATCCGGAAACCCCACCATATCCATCCCTGTATCTCCGTGCAGCACAAATTAAGCTCGTTGAGAACAAACCGGAAAAAGCCATCTCATATTACATATTTGCTGCATGGTGTGCCGACAGTATATTTCATGATGATTTAGCTGTTTCATGTCGGAAAAAAGCAATATCCCTAATTTTTTCAGAGAACAAAACCTTTGATGATATCCCCTCAAAAATGTGGGTACCTATCCTGGATACAATCCGGCGTTGCAAAGAATTTACAACAGTGATTGCGCAATGCACCACCCTTATACCCCATACAAAGCCACCTCTACGAAACGGACTTGAATTCGAACTATGTTGTGCAAAAAAAGGGGACAGCAAACAGCATGCAACACTTGAGGTCTCAAAGAGTGAATTATATGCTCCAAACCTGGATCGAAGAGATGAGGAGTTTATAATTGGAGGAAAATCATACTGTGGCAAAGAAGACTGTGGTGGTATCGGATGGAGCTGGATAGCGATAACACGTACACTCACCCTCTTTAACTATCATGGATCTGCGATTAAAGCCTATGGAGATATCACTCTTAACATTACACAAATGGATAATCAGATCCAAAGTGCTCATGGACCAGGAATCCATATTTACCAGGGGAACCTCAAAATTACCGGTCGTGGTTTTCTCTCCATTCAAGGTGAAGAGCAGGGAATTTTTGTTGCAACTGGAACATTGCTCATTGATAATTCTGCTATTTATATTCGGACGCAGGGAGACGGGATCGTAGTATCAGGAAATATTACCGTCATGAAATACGGTGTTCTCGATATAAATTCTCATAACATCGCCATACAATCTCTCTCTGGTGGATTAACCTCAACCAATAAGTTCGTCCTAAAAATAAAAGGAGAACATGCAGGAATTGTTCTTTCAAGAGGTTTACACTCTTCAGGAGGAATTAACCAGGTTGAAAGTTCCGAGGGAGACGGGATAGTACTACACAATGGTTCGCTGGAATTATCCGAATGCATCTTGGATATCGCCTGTGGTGGTACAAGCATCTATCTTAAAAACGGCAACTTCAATTGTAATGCCGTGCGGGGATCAATGAATGGATTATCCGGGGTGCAGATAATCGGATCAGCCAGTATTCGGATGGCTGTTATTCACACTTCAGGAGTAGATTACGGATTATTTATATCCCGGGATCTGGAAATTTTCCATTCCACAATTGAATCAGATGGGAAGACCGGTATCGCTGTCGGACTAGACCTGCATATCACAAAAGCGAGTATCACTGGATCAGGAGAGACGGGGCTGTCTATTGGTGGTAATCTAGATTACCTCGGAAATAATATGATGCTCTCGGGAGATAGCGCTATGAAAGTTTCCGGAAATGCGAATATTTCTGAAGGGTTCATTATGGCAAATGGGAAGATCTGTGGAGTTGAGATAAAAGGTACCTATACTCAAACAAGTGGAACCATAAGCTTTTTTGGTGAATCTGAAGACGGGATGCGGATTTTCGGAAAACATATGCAAATAATGGGGGGATCTCTTACGGCAGCGGGTCGGAAAACAGGCCTAGTTGTTGCTGAAACTGCTCTTATTGAAAATTCTCCTCTGGTATCTGCTTCAGGATGCGTCGGGTTTTCTGTAGGTCACTCGATATCAGTGAAAGGGGGTATTTTGAAGATAACTGGTGATGAGATCGGTCTTTGCGTGAGAAGTGGAAATCTGGTGATTGGTCCTTCAGTTGTATTAACTGTGACAGGAAACGTCGGGGTTTATACCTCTGATGATATCAATATCAATAGTGGTAAACTTGAAATAACGGGGCAGTTTGGAGGGATTGTTTCTGAAAATGGGAATTTTAATCTAAATGAAGGAGTCCTTGAAATTACTGCTGATGAATATGGAATACTCCTCCAGTCAGGTTCAATGAATCTGATGGGGTTCATCACCATTACCAATTCACGCATGACGGATTCAGGCGGGTGTGGTATTGTGATAGAAAAGGGGAACCTGAAGACAAATAGCGTGATTATGATCACCGGCGAGAGTTACGGGATAACAGTGCCGTGCGGTGAGGTTCAATTGTTTGGCAAGAATGAGGTCTATGGATATCGTGCTGGAATAATCGCAGAATCCCTGGTATTTGAAAATGCGAGTCTTACTGCATATGGAAAGACTGAAGGG
The DNA here is from genome assembly GCF_963668475.1 of uncultured Methanospirillum sp. Lineage (GTDB taxonomy): Archaea > Halobacteriota > Methanomicrobia > Methanomicrobiales > Methanospirillaceae > Methanospirillum. The sequence goes on along the minus strand of NZ_OY764544.1, from coordinate 2,775,350 downwards.
GCGGTTATTCTGACAAAGGATAAGAGATGGAAAGGTGATAGCATCATATTCCTGGCCGGAAAATCCGCTAAGACAGCAGATGAGGATGGATATTCAGGCCAGAGATTCGTCCATGCATACAGATTACACAATTCTGAACCATCATAAGACGGCCCGATTATGACAGAGACTCCTGATCCTATTCGGACCAGTGATTGTTGCATTCCGGGTGATCTGAGTTACGGCTGTGTTCACGGCTGCCATGGTCGGCCACATCCGGAATCTGTCTTACGATCTTTCCCTCAGTCGTTCTCGTAGATAATGAAAGCCGCGTAGGATTCTTTCGAGCGAGGGCGCCCCTCGTCACTTAAATTTGAGAGAAATTCCCCTTGGAAATGATATTAAAAATTAAGAGACGACAAGCACTAGGTGACCTCAAGTACTCTCTTGACTGATGTGGTCAATATATCTGCATCGTAGGGTTTTACAACATATCCATTTGCTCCAACCCGCATGGCAAGATCAATAACAGTACTGTGACCCACAGATGTGCAGAGAATTACCTTTGCCAGAGGGTTGATCGTTCTGATCTCGAGTAATGTCTCAATGCCATTCAATCCAGGCATAATGACATCAATGAGTGTGAGATCTGGGTTTAACCTCCGGTATTCGACAAGTCCCTTCTCACCATCTGATGCAACACCGACTATCTGGTATCCGGAAGAGGATAGAATTTTGGTGGCTATCTCCTGGTCCCGGCTTGTATCATCTATGATGAGGATTCTTTTCATCACACAACCAATGAGTGAAGCTTAAAACACTCTCAAAATTCTGGAACCGTATCACTTTTTTCCAGAGCGCGGATGCTGTAGACACTATAATCATTTTTTGCTCGATTGGGTTCGTTAATATTGTATCTGGGTATGTTCTCTATTGTCCGTATCTCATGTAGCAATATGCAAAACTATTTTTGCTCTAGAACAAAAAATATGTTCCTGATCTGTTGAGTGGGTATATTGTACTCAATATGAAAAATAATGAACCAATTTCTTAGTGCCTGTCGAATGAGGCGTTATGATTCAAATCTTGCCACTCATAGAGTGATGCCAATTCGTGAATGCATTGAATAACACTGATAAAATTCCCATCAGAATAAAAATAGCATCATCTACAGCATATGTGTGTCTTCATTTCGAGTGTAAATCGTGAGTTATTATATGGATGAAGGAGAGATTGGTAGCAAAAAACGAATCATTATCTCTCCTCTTACTGGCTATCAGATATCAGACGATCAGGTCCGAATACTTATTTCGACAATCAATGGTTCAATATCAGAATACCAGATTCTGGAACCAGAACTGACATCAGATGAAAAGGAGAAACTGCTTGCCGTACGCAGGAATATTAAATCACAGATATCAGACAAGGCTTTTCAGGCACGATTTTCAAAGAATTTTAAAACCGAATTATATCATACTGCTAAAGATCTCTATCCGGACCTGGATGATGAAACAATAGGCCGAATCGCCTATTACATACACCGGGACGCAAAAGGACTTGGAAAGATTCAACCGCTGATTGATGATGAGCAGGTCAGGTTGATCTCTGTTTCAGGTCCTGACCAGATCATCACCCTGGAGCATTCAACCCAAGGAACTCTGTTTTCTACATTGATGCTGAATGAAACCGAAATATCTCAACTAATTACCAAACTCCGTAACCGGGCAAGTAGTGCAGTAAACTCCGGAGCCCTTCCCCATACATTTACTCTCCGATCAGGCCTGCATGTAACAATTACCGGAACATCAGATGATTCATCCAGGGAATTAATCCTTGAAAAGACTCAGAGCAGATCACCGTTAGATAACCATTCACCCACACCTTCTGCTGGTACCAATATCACAGAATACCGGTTGTATCACGAATTAATTGCAGTAAAGGTATTCAAATCAGACAACGGTGAGTTCTTTTACCATATCGGTGTAATCCCGTTGAGTTCTGAGGAAAAATGTGCAGTTCATAAAGCCAGACAGGAAGATGAGAAAAAAAGCGGATTAACATCTACCGGAGGAAGAAAAACAAGACTTACGTCAGAAGAATTTGCCAGGTATCTGACTGAGTTTTTCCCTCTCATACCAGAAGAACGTCATCATCTTCTCTACATTTCACTGTTGTTCACACAGGACATGGTCAGATGGCTGCGCCTGCTCATTTCTGACCAGAGGATCACCAGGTTCAGATGCACACACCCGGGGTCATACATCAAAATTTGGCATGAAGCAGTACCAGGAGAGGTGACCGGATGTCTCAAACCAAAACGGTCAGATCTGAACAGATTTGCAGACTTCCTGATAAAATCATCAGGACAGACCATCAATCCTGACGAGAATGAGATCACCCTTCAATTCAAAACCGGGGAAGAGGTGCAACTCAACCGGATATGGGACGATAGAGGACATTATTACCGCATCGATCTCAAAAAACACACGAACGGATCTGATAAATCCAGCTCTGTTAAAAAACCCGGGTTGAAACGAAGTAAACCATCAGTGCACTCGAACAGACCTTTGCGATCAGATCCCAGAATTGAAGAACTTGTCGCAAGCATTTTTCTCCGTGAACAAAAAACCCCGAAGGCTGATCCTCTCGCATCGGATAGCTCACACCAACAGAATGAAGAATCGTTAAATGGCCTCTCTGCAGTAGTTCAGCCGATAAAAAAAGGTTTTCAGTCGCTCATCTCCTTTACTACAAAAAAGAAGGAAGACACCCCTGAAACAACAGAATCCAGGTCGTTTCAGGTTCCATCTGTTCTGAATATTCAGAGTGAGGACGGTGTGACTGCCGAAGAGGCATACTGGCTCTATCAACCGCATTCATACGTTGCCATAACTCTTGATAAAGACAAGGAACGGACGTACAAGGTAGTAGAACCAGAACTCTCACCCCGTGAGCGGATAATCCTGGAAGAGACCCATGAGACGCTCAGAGATGTCCTGGTTTATGATAAACCTGTGACAAAAGGGGATCTTGTTCTTGAGTTTGAAGAAGTCTCCAAGGTTGTCAAAACATATGATCCAAAGATTTCAGAAGACCGGCTGTTAGTTCTCTATTACTATTTGCGACGGAATCTGAACGGGTACGGCAAGATAGATCCCCTGATGTATGATGAACTACTGGAAGATATCTCATGCAACGGCCATGATCTCCCGGTATATGTCCATCACCGGTATTATGGCAGCATTCCAACCTCTATACGGTTTGAGTCAGAAGAACTGAACCGGTTTGTTCTCAAATTATCCCAGAAAGCAGACAAACAGGTATCCCTCACTTCGCCACTCCTTGATGCCTCACTTCCGAATGGATCACGAGCTCAGATCACCTACTCGGATGTAGTCTCAACCAAAGGGAGTTCATTCACGATCAGGAAGTTCAGATCTGACCCGATGACTCCTGCAACACTCCTCTCCTTTGGCACATACAGCGATGAACTCCTTGCTTTCATCTGGCTGGCACTTGAGAACAGACAGAGCCTGATTGTTGTGGGAGGAACCGCCAGTGGCAAGACATCTGCGATGAATGCCTTCTCCTTTTTCATTCCCCACAACTCAAAGATCGTCTCTCTGGAGGACACCAGAGAGATCCAGATTCCCCAGAAGAACTGGCTGCCGGTACAGACCAGAACAAGCAGTTCATTTAATGACCGGGGAAATGTGGATCTCTTTGATCTCCTGAAGGCCTCGCTCAGACAGAGGCCTGAATACATTATTGTCGGAGAAGTGAGAGGAAACGAGGCACAGACCCTTTTTCAGGCGATGAACAGCGGTCATACTACCATCTCCACACTCCATGCCGGAAATATTGAAGAAGCATTAAACAGGCTGACCAACGAGCCGATCAATGTTCCTGCTGCCATGTTTGGAGCCCTGAACCTGATGGTGATTCAGACGTTTCATTACCGGGATGGCCGGATGATCCGCAGATGTGATGCCATTCATGAGATCGTTCTTGGCGAGGGGGACAAGGTCCACTGGAACACACTCTTTGAGTATGACCCCAAAGACGACTCGTTTAAACGAGTGTATAAAAAATCGAAGACTCTTCAGACGATTCAGTACATGCATAACTGGAGTGATGAGGAGATCGTATACCAGCTCAATCTTCGGTCAGCGTTTCTAACCAGACTCAAAAACCAGCATAGTACTGACCCTGAAGTGCTGATCCAGATGATCACGGATCTGAGGAGACTGGCATGAGCCTGATCACGCCCAGACAGATCGATACCTGGATGAAAGATACCAATCTACGCAGGTCGATTCGGGCCTCTCATCTTCCGTATTCGCAGTATTCGTACGTTATGATGATGCTCAAATACAGTCTTCTTTCTGGTTTGGTATTTGTAGCAATCGCAGTATTCCTTCTGACGACAAATTTTCAACTGGTTCCAGCAAAGCCTGACAACATCCTGAACAACAACATCCTTGTCATCGCAATTCTTTTCATTCTGCTTGTTCCGGGAGTCATATTAGCAATATACACCTATCCATCGACGACGGCTGCCGGGCGAAAGTCCTCTATCGATCTCGACCTGCCGTACGCAATCACCTATATGCAGGCTCTCTCGATGACAATGACCCTGTATAATGTCATCAGGAAGATCTACGAAGCAGATGATCTCTTCGGTGAGGTTGGGAAAGAGTTCGGGCTTATCGTCCGCGATGTTGAGGTATTTGGAGACGATCTTTATACCGCAATAAGGAACCTGCAGGGAGTAACGCCATCTAAAAATCTGGAAGAGTTCCTCAACGACCTGCTCCTCCTCTCAAACAGTGGGGGTGATGTAACAAACTTTCTTTCGTCACGATCAGCGTATTTCAGGGAGTCTGCAGCACGTGAGCTTGAGAACATTCTCAAGACGATCGAGATCATGGCAGAGGTGTATGTTACCGCCTTTGTCGCCGGTCCCATCACGATGATCATCATCATTGTCGCACAGAATCTTGGCGGAAAGTCTGATCTCGCGGGGTATATGCCGATTATTATTCTCGGGCTTGCTCTAGGCTCCATCGGGATGATTTATATCCTGTACCTGATGCTTCCGACGATCAAGATGGATATCACCAGAAAGCCGGTGAGCGAGACAGAATTCGGGGATATTGCCATTGATACTACCGAGTTCTCACGAGTTGATCAGAGTTTTCTCAAGAAGATAGAAGCCAAGCGTAAACGGTTCAAACTCGAGAACCTCCTAAAAAATCCCCTTCGTGCGTATATATCAAAATATGATTACAGTATAGTGCTTGCAGTATCATGTGCAGGGATTGTCTCTGCTCTGTATTATCTCGGGCAGTTATCTGCCTGGATTCCGGGAATGTGTCTTGAAGCCTTCATCAGCCTGGTGATAGTTGCGGCTCTGACTCCGGTATCACTGTCATATGAAGGACGAAGCTGGTTTGTCAATAATGTGGAGAGCCATACGCCCGAGTTTCTCAGACAACTGGTTGATATGAAGGATGTTGGTGTCACGCTCCAGACAGCAATCGGGCTGATATCAAACTCAAAACTGGGTCTTCTTTCACAGGAACTGGTGATGACCTCCGAGGATATCAGAAGAGGTTCTACAACCATCAACGCCCTTGTGAGGATGGAGGACCGGATCGGGCTCGTCTCTGTCAAACGTGCAATGTCCCTGCTTGTGAAAGCGAGTGAGGTGACCGATTATATCAAGGATGTTCTGATCATTGCCATCAACGACTTTGAACATTATCTGAAACTGAAAAAAGACCGGTTCAATATCGCGATCACGTATGTGATGATCGTGTATCTTGCAGTAGGAATCTACATGTACACCGCATACTCTCTCAATGTCTCGTTCATCTCCTCATTCAATTCGTTTAATATCACATTCGACACTGCATCTAATCTTACCGATATGTTCAGAATTGGCCTCGTACTCGGGTTCTTCTCCGGCCTGATGGCCGGTCAGTTATCTGCAAACAGTATCTTAGCAGGGTTAAAACATGCTATTCTCCTCGTAATTGGGTGTTTTATTCTGTTTATGTACGTGATTCCATACCAGATGGATCTCCTTCATGCTGCAGCCGCAGCAGCTGCAGCGAATGCAACGGCAGGTGCCTGATGATGAAAAGAGACCCGGCGGTTTCAGCGGTTATCGGGGAGGTTCTGATGATCTCGTTGGTCTTAATTCTGGTTCCCATGGTGACTGTGTACCTTTTGAATCAGATGCCAGAAGACCGGATTCCTTCAGTTACGATAAAAATGGGCTCGGTGAGTTCTTCAGGAGAAATACATCTGTATCACAAAGGGGGAGACTGGGTCAAACGAGAACAGATACATGTCACCGTTGACGGGGCTGAAGAAAAGAATTGGAAGATTCCGAATCAGACGTTTGATCTCGGGGATAATCTGACTCTCTCGGGTATGTCATCAGGAAAACGGATCAGTCTGGTTGTTCACAACGCAGTTCTTTTCAGTGGAGTGGCTGGATCGTGAAGGATACGGCTGTTTCTCCGGTCATTGCCTTTATGTTGCTTCTCATGATCATCGTGTCGTTCATCTCGGTACTGAATGCGTATTATATTCCATCCCTCAAGCAGCAGGCAGAGGTGGAGCATCTTCATTCTGTTGAAGAGAGTTTCTCAAAAATATCATCTGATATTCTGCAGGTGCTTTCATTCAGGCAGAATATTACCATGAAGGAACCGGTAGATCTTGGCGGAGGTGATGTTGTACTTTCATCTCTGCGGTCTTCCGGATATCTGGAAGTGAACACAAGTCTGCAGGAGAAACCTCTCTCTCATATCAGTCTTTCAGTGAACTCAAATTATGTGATCGAGTCTCATCTGAACAGTTCCAAAATACTCTTTCGACCGGTTGGGAACTTCTGGGTCAATCAGGGGTATGAATGGAGAGATGGTGTGCTGAACGTAACAAAAGGAAACCGGAAGACATACCTTGAATATACCGATGAATCTGACAAAAATGCCGGTGATGATAGGGACAGATATTACAAGATGTTTGCTCCCCGAATTGATCTGAAATCAACACCCCCTACAATCAGGATAGATCTTGTGCAGAATGAAGATATCGGGAGGAACAGATCTGTCAGCAGCAATGGAGCCGCTACCATCAGGGTAGAGATGAAGGAGTCATCACAAAGAACCATTCCATTAAAACCAACTGACAAGCTCACCTTCATTTTTTCCGGATCAGATGAAGACGCCATCGGATTCAAATCGGGAATTAACCAGACATTTTCCCAGTGGTCGAGTAGTAATCAATCAATCTGGGAGAGCGATAATTATACTCTGAATATCGTTGAAAACAATCAGAAGGAGTACCCAAATCTTACTCTTGCGTTATGGAATCTATCAGTAATTGCAGGATGAATGATATACCGGATAAAGTCGAGTAATAAGTTTTTAATTTCTATAACATTCAATAACATTAAAATAAAAATATCACATACATATCTGTAGCGTTGGTGCCTTGAGAGAAGAAGATCCCACTATCACTGATAAGCACTCCAATCCATTCTAACCAAGTCAATCCGATCCACCTTTCACATCAGGTAACTGGCAGGCACTGCGTACATCTTACACCGGCACCACCGCTTCCCCACTTCTTCTCCTTTATGATCTTTTGTGTCACCGGACTCTGAATGGGGTAGAAAAGATATCCCCTGGAGTCATTACCAAACTTTTTCTATCGTTATCGGGGGATTTCAAAGGCTGCAGATTTGATCTTCCCACCGATCTATGGGAGATCTGAATAGCAAATAAACAGAACCGTACCCATACCAATCCGGATTGAGAGTATCAAAAAAAGGATTATTCCGGGATTACATTATGCCAGGAGCAGGTTCTTGTTGTACTTGAGAACATCTGGAATTGAATTAACCCCATCAACTGACTTCGGGAAGTTTGTGAAGATGATCCGGTCATTGATCACGGCAATGTCAGTCAGCGCTTCTTCAATCCCTTTTGCCATCTCTCCGGACTGCATATTCTCAATGATATACATCTTTCCACCGCCTGAAACGAGATCAAGAGCATAGATCTTGTCCTTGTTCTTCTGGATTGAATCAACAACTTTTGCCGGTGTCTTGTTCCCGCCATATGCGAACTCTGGTGCAAAGACGTCATAAACATTGGCACCGAGCCACTTCTCTACCGGTTCCTTCTGCCATGCCATCACGATGACATTCTTCTTTGAAAGCAATGCCTGTTCATCAGAAGTGATATCTCCTGCTTCGGCGATCGCCTGCTTATACTTAGCAGCATTTTCAGTGTACGCTGTTGCATTCTTTGGATCTGCGGCTTTCAGCCAGTCCAGTACGCTGTCAGCGAGAACTTCTGCCGTCTCCGGGGTGTTCCACTCGGTGTTAGGCTTGAGAATCTTCCAGGTTGTCTTCCCGTATCCGTTTGAGTCCCTGAACTTCTCAATGGCAGCCATAGTGGCAAAGTCCATAGTACTGTTATGTGCAAGGAAGAGATCGGGTGCTTTGAGGGCATCGGCATGTTTCTGGATCAGGTTTGGAAGGATATCCCCCTGAAGATGAGGGCAGACCGTTGGATCAGCAATGTATACTACATTGACCGCATCCCCACCAATCTGACTTACCGGATCCCAGAGAACACTGGTCGTTGTTACCACGTCGAGAGCAGATACTGCCGGCGCACCCAGGAGGAGTGCAAGGACAGCACAAACAAAAATGAACTGTTTCATGGTATTACCAATTTGATATCGGTGTTAATATGTCTGACTATTCACTCTTCTTTTTGGTGAAAGTGCCACTGCAACAACAAAGATACCTGAAAAGAGTACAGCGGTGAGTGGGCCGACCGGGAGTGAGTAGGTCACCCCGGCACAGGCACCAATGACACTGATGGTGGCAGCAACAACCGGAGCTACAAGAAACATCTGCCTGATTGTCCCACAATACTGGTATGCAACTGCTGCCGGGGTAACAAGCCAGACATAGAGGAGCAGACCACCAACAATTGGAAGGCAGAGTGCAACCATGATGGCTATCAGAAAGAGGCAGAGGTAATAGACCGGCTGCACACGGATACCACTAATTTCTGCCATCTTCCGGTGGAATGTTATGGCAGTAATCTCTTTGTTGAAGACGATAATGCTCAGGATGATTCCAAGTGTGATGATACAAAGGCCATAGATCTCCTCCCTGTACAGAGAGATGACATTTCCATACAGCAGGGCACTGGCATCAAATCCCCGCCCTTCGGACTGCATCATGGAGATAAAAAAGATGGCAAGTGCCATCATTGTCCCAAACAGAACGCCGAGAGTGGTATCGGTATGCATCCGTGTCCGGTAACTGAGCGGCCCCATGATTGCCGCGGTCAGCATACTCATTACGATAGCAGAGAGCATCATCGGAAGCCCGAAGAACACTCCTGCAGCACCTCCAGCAAACGCTGCATGGGACATGGTGAACCCGATGGATGAGATGTTCATCTGGGTAATCAGTACACTCAGAATAGCGCACCCGACCGACGCAAAGAACATCGCCTCAATGGCATGACAGAGAACGTTGTTTTGGATCAGAAATTCAATCATCAGCCAGCCACCGGGACCGAACGGATAAGCCCTGCTACTCCATCCGGCCGGGAGACAGCATTCATAACCATCCTTCCGGTCTGCATAACAATTACCCGGATGTCGCGATCTGGCAGACTATCAAATGCATGGGAGACCATCATGACCGGAACACCGGAATCACAGATCTGACAGAGGATAGAAGAAACCTCATCTCGAGTTGTGATATCCAGGTTGCTGTATGGTTCATCGAGGAGGAGGAGTGATGGCTTTTTTGCCAGGTTGTGGGCGATCAACACCTTCTGCTGCTGGCCGCCAGAGAGTTTTCCAATGAGTTCATCTTTCAGATGATCAATTCGCAGAGTTCTCATTGCAACCCTTGCTGCCTCGATATCTTCTCTGGTCTCACGCCTAAACCATCCGATTCTGCCATACCTTCCCATTCTGACAACTTCTTCGACAGTGTATGGAGTAAACGGATGAAAATCAAAATTCTGGATGACATACCCGATACTGCATCGGGCCCTGGTACTGTCATGCGGAATTCCCATTCCGCAGACGGTAACCGATCCCTTCACGATGGGAAGCAGACCGGTGATGGCTTCAAGGAGGGTGGTTTTTCCTGCCCCGTTCGGGCCTCCGATAACCACGAACTCTCCTGCTCTTATCTCAAATGAGACATCCTTTATGACCGGACAGTCAGCTCCTTCATAGGTGGTCCATACGTTCTCCAGATGGACGAGGCAGTCCGGTTTGCCACAACTCACAGGCTATCAACCTGGAAGATCTCTTCATCCTGAAGATGGTACAATGATTCTGCGTACCGCTCAATGGCAAGTTCGTAATCAGGATCATTCTGATCCTGGGGTTTCAGTGGTTTTGGTATTATTCTGATCTTCTTTTCACCTGCGCAAAAAGTGCAGGAGACACTTTCAGACTTTATAACTTCGATATTTCCTTTACCCAGTGTGCATCCACTGCCGAGTTGAACCCCGTCGGCAAGGCAGGACTGAGGAGTGACTCCCGAGCAGAAGACCTGCGCTTTGAGCTCGAATGGATTCGCTTTTAATGCGTTGAGGGCATGCCTTCCCATCCGATACCCGAGAACGATAAACGGTCCGAGATGGCCGTGAAACCGGGCAAGATCCTGTACTGAATAATCGCGGGGGATCTCCATATACTGGCAATGGTCGTGCCACTTCATAGTGATCAGTATCTATCTAATAATACAAAAATGACATTCATATGTATTTTGAAATACGATTGTAACAATCGTGAATTAAGGTATGAAATCAGATATGAATCATAATGTAGATCGTTCAGACAATGAACATTATCTCTCAATGGCATCGGCGTATGATACACGACTATCAGCCATCCTCCCAGAAAGTGAAACATTTTTCGCAGAGGTTCTTTCGTTTATCCCTGTTCAGTCCCGAAGACTTCTGGAACTGGGATCAGGTACCGGGTATGCGACTGAAAAGATTCAAAGCCATTTTAATACCCTTCAGATAATCGGAATTGATCACTCGGATGAGATGATCCGGTGTGCACAGCAGAAACCACACCTGAATCAGGTTACGTTTCTGGAGCAGGACATCAGAGATCCCTGGCCATCAGGTCAGTTTGACGTTATCCTGACTACACTCTGTTTCCACCATGTTCCTGAACATGATCGGATGGCCCTCCTATCCCGGGTACATGAGGCCCTGTCACCGGAAGGGATCTTTATCTGTGGGGATATCATCAGGCCTGAATCAGATGTGGCAGAAGAGATCTACCGGTCCCGATGGATCAGATCGATGGAGTCAGCCGGGTTATCATCAGAGGAGATCACCTCCATTGTCAACTCAAGAATAGCAAATTATGGCGAAATGGAGCGTGTCGAAACGCTTATTGATAAGATGGGGCGGGCAGGTTTTTCTGTGGTGCTCATGCCATATCGTCATGAAATATCGGCTGTTGTTGTTGGGTTTAAGGCATAACGTACAATTAAACCCCTTTTTTGATGAACCTCGGTTTGAGGATTTAGGTTTTCTGAACAGAGCTAGGAGATTATCCTAGTGTCCCTGGCCATTTAAATTTGAGAGTAACTTCTCTCATTAATGATATTGAAGATTAGAGACTGCAGAAACGAGATTGGATAGCCTTAAAAATCTCATTTCAAAATGTTATTATATCATAAATTCGTATATCTTTTTCTGAAGATAAATGATAAAAGAGTTTGGTATAACGGCCCTTATTTTATTGATTTTTATTCTTAGTGTAGCAATTAAACTGACAATTTTAACTGGTATCTCTTTCTTCGCGTTTGTAATATTTTCTTGTTTCTGTGCATTTTATTATAAGGGAAAAAAGAGTGCTGTTATTGCATTGATACCTTTAGTAATAATTGTAATGTCTATTGTCATATTTTTATCACAAATAAAGGTTGGAGTTGTATCAGAACCAGTAAAGGTAACAGTACAAGTGAAAGATGTAATTCTTTTTATGATTCTTGGATTAATATCAGTAGGATGTTCTATTTTTTTCTCACTAACTGCACAAAATACACCGATCTCATCCCAAGAATCTACGACAATCCCTTCATCTAAATCAGAAGAATAAGATTCTTTCACAACTTCTTTCTGCCTTGTTGTTTATTATAACTCTAAATAGAATAGATTCAGGAGTTATAATTACTCATAATGACAACCTGGGTTTTTGGGTTCCTATTTAAATAAGTTAGATCAAAAAAACAAGATGTAACAGGTCTAGTTGAACTTTTTCAAATATAAATTATAGATTCATTTTTTCTTTCTCTTAAAAATATCTGATGAGTTCAGGCTATCTCAGTAACTTGGATGATTCAAAATGCTTAAAAGCAAAAATTTTGATGAATCTGATAATTATTTAGAACAATTAGCAGACACACCTAGTGTTCTTTGCTACTTAAATATGAGAGTAATTCCCATTAACTTGAGTTGGTAAAATCAAAAACTAGCGCATAAATTTCCATATGAAATAGATCAACTTCTTCTGCACCATTTCCTAAAGTTCGATACCAACAAAATTGGTTCCCAAAATTCTTGTCTGAATCTGCCATATTTTACTTGGGTTCGAACATTATTATGATAAAATTAAACCTTCGAGCGATACCTTACGGTATCCTCATGCAAAATCCCCTTAAATATTGACTAAATTATCAATTCTGAACGTGTATCAATTAATTTTTGCACCCAGTCCACCGAATTACGAAATTTCTGTTTCATGAACCGTTTCAAATTTCCGGCCCACAGTTTCGCTCTAATATCGTTGACATAATTGATCGAATCCGCCAATTCCTGATCTGATAATTTTCTCAATGGATTTTTATGCCTAATTATTGCCACTACTTGGTTTAAAGAGAGGAAAATTGTTTTTTTTAAAAAATCATGTTGAATCTTTAAAAGCATGAATAAGGATATGGCTGATAGCACAATGTGGTGATGCCATGCAATCCAACTTCTTCCTCGAAAGCTATCTAAATCACATAAACCCTTTGCATCTTCAAAATTTCGTTCAATCCAGTAGCGGTTCGCCTGGCATTTTGCCAAGTCTGATGTAACTGCATTGAACATATTTGTGAATGCAAACCGGACCATATTCTCTTCAGGATCACGAATCATGACTAATTTGACAGGGATATCATAGGGTAATCCATCCTGGCGTCTCCAAACGGTAATTACTGTACAATATACTGTTTTAATTCCTCGATCGGTAAATCTGATAGGTACCGAGTCCCAAGATTGTTGAATTTCAGCTAACCACCTCACTTGAACAGGAAAAGTATTCAGTACCTTTGGCTTTGAAGGAAAGCGACCTCTGTTTCCTTGTCGTTCAGGAATTATTAGTACGGGTTCGGTGATGTAAACAAGTGTATCGCTTGGAATATCACAGATAAATGAGACTTTTCTCTGATATAAGCCTGAAATGAACTTTGAATCATTGCCATACAAACCATCCGCCTGTACGTAAGAAAATGGAATTTCTTCAGAGATGAAAGAGTCTAACATCTCTAAAGCTAGTTCAGGCTTTGTTTTGTGTTCAATTCTGTCAAGAGGAATTGTATTCGCTCATTGAAAATTGCTCAGGTCCGCTCATTCAATTTTGCTCAGCCCTAAGTGCAATGTCATCTTCCCATTATATAAACTCACTCCGAAGACAAACACAGAAGGGAGGAGGCCTCGCCCCCTCCCTTCATCCCTCCCCTGATTACGATATGCTCGGTGGGATGGATAAACATCCCACCTTCGCGAGGAGAGGTTATCAGGTTAGGATTTGCTAGCCCTTCTTCGATAACTCGAACCATTCATATTAACAACTATTGCGCGATGGGTGATCCTATCAAGCAGAGCAGCAGTCAACGTTTTATCATGGAATACTTTTATCCACTCAGAAAAAGGTAAATTCGTTGTAATCACCGTACTCAGTATCTCATATCTTGCAGCAAGGATCTGAAACAACAACTCAGCACCCTCAAGATCGAAGGTGATATAGCCAAGTTCATCCAGGATCAGAATATCAATCTTCTTTAACTGTTTCATCAAGAGGGTGAATCTCCCTGCTCGTTTGGCTTCAAGTAATTCATTCACCAACCCTGCGGCGGTTTTAAAAATCACTTTATAGTTATTCTCACAAGCACAAACTCCTGTTGCAATAGCCATGTGAGTCTTTCCGGTCCCAGAATTACCAATAAACACAACATTTTTCGTTTCCTGAATAAAGTTGAGTAGTTTTAGATCCTGCAGAATCCTTCTCCCATCATCAGGTAATGCCTCTACTGACAACTCATCAAATCTCTTTTGAGTAGGAAATCCTGCCAGTTTTAGTGTTCGTATCTGACGGTTTGTCATCCTGATTTTCAGTTCGAATTGACAAGCGTTTGTCAGAATAGAAATTGTATCCGGATCAGAACCACACTGCTCCTGGATAAATTGGTAAACACCGGCAATATGGAGTTGTTTACACAGATCTTCTAGTTCCGGCGTCATGCTGTACACTCCATCACCTGATCATATACAGTGAGATCCGGCTCCTGTACATCGATCATATCAAATCTTTCTAATGACTCAGTGACCGGAGAAGGAGTATTATTTAAAATCATTCGAATTGTATCATATCCCGGTAGAATATGGTTTTTCTGTAGTTTTTCAATTGCAGAAACCAATTGAGGTACGGTACATATGGCAGTCAGGTTAAGTATCTGAATGAATTCCAACGGCTTTTCCTTGTAATGCGATTCAAAAAGATTTTGAAGAGCAGGAGGAGCCTGTTGAATAACTTTTGAATGTTGAAGGGATCCCGGTTTTCTTTCAAATGTTTTCAGGAAATGGCAAATATTGAGAGAGTACTGCCCTTTCCCGTACAATCTCTGGTGTGATGCGATCAGTTCAGGACCAGATAGGAGGTCAATCCGTTCCTGAGATATTTTTAACAGAATGTGTTTTTGACGATAGGTATCAGGAACTGAGTAATAATTACGGTCAAAGGTTACAAATGAATACTTTGAAATTCGGGCTAATTTAGTTAGTACGTTCGAATAATCAAGAGATGGAAGCGAAAACATAGATTTCTGTTCATCCTTCAAAGCCTCAATGGGAGTCTTGTCCCTTCGATATACGTTTTTACTATTTATTTGCTCAAGAGATGCAATGAGCCACTCCTGAGCTTCTTGGATTGACTCAAATGATGTCCGTTCTCCGAATGCATTCCTTCTGATATAACTGACGCTCTCTTCATCTGTTCCCTTTTCATGCGGAGAAGCCGGATTACATACTTCATAGGAATAGCCGTAATGAGATGCAAATTGAAGGTATGTATCCTGGAACTTTTTCCTTGAATAGTCATAGACTGCTCTAAGATTGTCATAGTAGATGTACCGGGGAACTGACTGAATCTCGGTAAAGAACTGAATATGGGCATCGATAACCTCTTGCTGGGTCTCATGGTAATAGAGTCGGGCGAATCGGAATAACGAGTAAGTCAGGACCATGACTGCCATGGATACTTTCGTCCAGACTCCTTTGATTTGAAGACTGACTTCACACCAGTCAAATTCAGCTCGATAACCGGGTTCAGGTTCCTGGAGAATATACACATCTCGTGAAGAATGGGATTTATTCCATGAGGATATGATTCGTTTGACGGTAGTGTAACTGATCGAGTAACCACTTTGAATAACCTGGTCAAAGATCTGCCTTGCATTCATCCTCTGTTTTCTAGGATGGGTCAGGTTTTGTTCGAGGAGAGTGCGGATGAGGAGCAGGATTTCATCTGTCACAACCCGGGGAGGTTGAAATATTTCACGATTTGAAGGAAGGATCTCATCCCGAAGACCCGATCTAACCTCAGTTACCCGGAGAACATACTTCTTGACCGTGTTACGAGAGATGTGGAACTCTCGTGCAACCTGGCTATATGAGCCGCATCTATTGTAAGATGCAACGATTTGTTGGATCTCTGCCATCGTTTTCACCTCAAATATCCACCTCACATACGGAGGGGATTTATTCGTTCTACTTAATAAATGGGTGATCAAAAACGAATGAGCGCGGCTTTATAAAACCCTGATCAAGATCCAATGAGCGTTAACAGGAATTTCTGCTTTCAGGCTTTTTTGGTGATTTTGAACCCATGAGTCGGGCAAAAATAACCGATAATCAATCAAAGTTGAGACATTATCTACACAATAAGACGCAAATACCCCCACTTGGGCAGTACATGTGTGTCCAAGAGTGCCCAGATATTGATGTGATGTTCCAACTGAATCAGGTCCATACTTCTGTTGACCAGTCTCATCAAAAATTACGGCTCCATTTGGACCTAAATGGTGAATGACATTTGTTCGTGTCAATTTCATCACATCTTCGGAAGACCATGGAGAAGAGGAGATAAAATGGCTAAGATCGCGACAAGTTCCGCTTTCGGGAATATTCTCTGCTATCTTACTCATATTTGAGCCACGTGGCAGAGTCAAGAGACCGGAAATATAACTTACCGCATGGTGAAATACGCTCTTAGTCCTGTTTGTGAATAGTGGAGCATATCCAAATTTCTCTAAAAAGGATTTTGGATTGGCGATACACGATTCAATTTCCTTTGCAGTGAGACTACCTCTTCTGCTGTAAAAATCAACACAACGAAATATATGTGATATTTATATATTTCGATCAAACGGTTCATGACAATCAGGTTTTACCAACTCAAGATTAAAACGATATTGAAATTTAAGAGGCGATTGACACTTGGTGCCGATTATACCAGGATGTTGTCCAAGCCTCATACCATACCACCTCGCATGTATCTTGCATTGTATTAAGAGGGATTATCTCAATAAATTCTGAGTAAGGGCAATAAAAATTTATGATTGATGTGTCACAAGTATCTCTTGGACTAACCATTGCATCCGGTATAGGTGACCCTGTATGATGATCGAAGATGATCCAGGATACATTATCCTCCACAGCAAACGAAATGTTTCGCGATTCCAGATCCTTGTAGAAATTGCTGAACATCAACCTGCAATTCGTCAGCAGGAGATTGCAGTTATGCTTGGGGTTACGCCACAGGCGATATCGGAGTATATTCGTGATCTCATCGATGAAGGGATGATAAAGGCTTCAGGAAGAGGAAGATATGAAGTCACCCGTGAGGGTATCGAATGGATCCTCCAGAATGCAGAGACGCTCGAAAACTTTGCCAAACATGTCAGGCATGATATTATCCATCAGATCACGGTCTGGACTGCAATTGCTGATGAGGATCTGAAAGCAGGTGACCGGGTCGGTGTGTACATGAAATCCGGTATTCTCTATGCTTCCCAGAGCCAAACCTCTGCAAATGGAGAAGTTGCCATGGATACTCCAAAGGGAGAAGAGACAGGAGTTCTCAGACTCGACGGGATCATCGAACATTCAGAATCTGTTGTACAGGTCTGTAAGGTTCCACGAGTTGAACGGGGAGGGTCACGTAATGTTGAACTGGAAAAACTCAAAGAGGTTATCAAAACTGTATCTTTTGTTGCCTGTGTCGGTCTTGAAGCATGGGTCGCTCTCAAAAAGATCGGACGTGTCCCTGACCTTTATTTTGGATCCCGGGAGGGTGCCATAGATGCAGCACTTCATGGAATTCCTTCAGCGATTGTCATCGTAGATGAATTTTTTACCGATTTCTTACGTCAACTTGAGCAGGCAGACCTCAGTTATGAGATCCATGATCTCATTCAAACATGACAGGATTGTGAAGGAGAACATAGGCTGAAATAAATTTCTGTCAGGTATGGGAAGATACAGGCAATATAGTAGACAATATGCGGATCCCGGTTTATTCAACAAAAGATGACAACCCGTCATGAATCGACTCGAATTTTATCTCATATGATCTTCTTTCAAACAAGATGTTCAATTCTCTTGATTATTGGGCAGATCTTAAATTAATGAGAATACACGCGTATTTTTAAAATTCAGGCGAATATTGACATATTTGATCTATTGTTATATCGCAACGCTATCGCTGGATCTCATATCCAGGCTATAAGTATGTCGGGTCAATCATGAAGACCAATAGAAGGGCCATATAAAAACGATATTTTTGGTTCTTTTTGACATTCCGTAAAGAATATCCCGAATTTAGGTAGGGGTTTTTATCAGTTGAACCCATATCAGAATTTGGGGTTATTTCGGAAAAATACCCGGTTTTTGAGGAGTTTAGAAGGCTATGATACACCTGTATTATGAATAGGCAGGTATACTCCTGTAAAACCGGGTTTTTGGACCCCTGATGCAATAAACATCGGTAATTTTTCCCATATCGGTGAAAAAAACAAAAATTATCCTTCAATGAGTACTTCATTTCGTAATATCAATCCTGACTTTCAAAATGATGCTAAAAAATTTACCCGGAGTTCCTCTGATTCATTCCAAGATGAGAGAGAAGAGACCACTGTTTAACTATACAATACAATAAAGGATGAGTTAGGATTCAGGATTATTATAAAAGGAAGACCTGTAATTTTACTTGTCTGCAAAAAATTTAAGACCCCCTCAATTTTCGCATCATTATCGCTTCTTCAGGTATTTTTTCATTAGAAACTGGTGTTTGAATCTGTGTACTAACAGGAACGGGTTCTCTGGTTTTGATATCATAGCAGACAGAGATAAAGTCACCTTCAATTATCAGAGAAAACCTACCTTCCCGGTAAATTGTTAATGTCTGTGTCTCCTGACTTGAAAACCCACGATTAAAACCTCCTTGTGCTATCATATTCTGCCATGGATCATAGATGCTTATTCGTGCCCACACATCACGTGGTGAGGAGATGATTGGATGAACGGTATAGGTGATCGAGAAAGGCCCGGTCGTGATATTTAGGTCCTTTCCGATGGCATTTCCGTTTAACCTTATCTCTCCGGTAAATGTGGAATTAAGGTGTTTTTTTTCCTCTGGAGAGATATTCTTCAGTATAGACGTATGGTTAAGAACAGGGTCTGGGTGAGGAATGATAGAGTAGGGATCCAACTCACTCATTGTTGAGTGATTCGTATTGTTAGGCAACGGACTGATATCTGCAGATGAATGATTTTTTTCAGAGGTTGGTAAAGAAACAGGTGGAAGACCGGGTTGAATGGGCGGATGAACCGACTGATTTGAATTTTGATTCAGATCAGGTTTGTAATCCTTCTTCTCCTCAATAGCCGGTTTATTTGTTGCACACCCTGAAATAACAACAAAAATCAGAAAAAGCAGAATTATCAGGATCAAACTTGTTTTGGTCATATTTAGATGTGAATAGGATTATCCTTCAATGAGTACTTCATTTCGCGAGATCATTGTATTTTTGTAATAGACCTCAAGAAAAAAGGTGTTCCCGGCATTTGATGATTGGTTAAACCAGTATTGTTTCAGTCCATCTGGAATCTTCTCCTGTAGATGTGAGAGATTCCCAGAAAGAGAATCTCCCTTGATGTAACATATCTCACCGGGTCTCATCGAAGTGATACCAGATGTCCACGATTGGGTCCCTGTATAGTTCGTAATCAAAGATTTGTTGACTATTGATGGATACTGCGATGCGGCCTTCCCCATGGACTCTGATGGTCTTATCATCACTTTTACAGATTCAGTTGGCAAAGGATCACCACTAACATGCCGAATCTCCATTCCATTTTCTCCAGATTGAGAGTACGAAACCTGTAGAGTCACTGTAGGAGCCTTAGATTCAGTCTCCATCAGCCCTCCTGCATAACTGTTTACGATAGCTGCAATAATCAGAGTAAGGGTCAGCATGAGAAGAACACCGATCACCGGGGATACTGCCTCCTCTCTCATCTTATGTCTCCGTAGTGATCTCTTTGTCAGCTATGATCGCGCCACTTGGGACATGAATAAACTGGATTCTGATTGGTGTACCTTCTGTGATACCTTCACTCCCCTGGTTCCAGGTTTTATTTAATACCGCATCCATCGGATCATTGCCATTGGTTGCATTTGCATTAAGGCGAGTTCCTGCCAGGAGGGTGAAGTTCCCAAAGTTGGAAGACCCCGCAACATCATCAGAAACTCCAGGCCCAAATCCACGAGGATATGTATCAGAACCGACATTTCCGGAGTTTGGCAGTATGATACACCGGTTAATTTTTGATCCATGACTCTGCCATTCAGTTACTAATTTTATGTCCTTGGTTGGAATTCCTTCACTGACCGAGATTATCCTGATATCAAAAAAACTTAGAGAATTATCGGTGGTGTCATTGACCATAGAAGTTTCAAATAGCAATTGTGGAGGCTTTGACTGAGTATTAGCGATCCCTCCGGAAAAACCGCTGATGATTGCAGCAAGGATGAGCGTGACGGTGAGCATCAGCATAATCCCTACTACCGGAGATACTGCAGGATCACATGCCGAAATCCCCACCGCAGAGGTGAATTGTTTATGAGCCATTTTTTTTTGTACCATTACAACAGCCACAGATATTTTTTCTCAACGGTTGCGCGAATTTTCCATTACGTTTAATTTCGTGAGTGAATGCTTCTGCATGTAATGAATTGTCATAATCGCATAACAACTTTTTTTACGTTAAGTCAATAATTTAGATCTTAGCTAAGAAAAATTTTACTTAGCATCAGAAGTCTTGAGGTTTGTATATGAAGGAAGGAAAAGAAAAAAAGTCTGAATCAGCTGTATCTCCTGTCGTTGGTGTCTTGCTGATGCTTGTGGTTACAATCATTATTGCTGCAGTCGTTAGTGGTTTTGCTGGTGGATTAACAGAAAAGAAGGGAAAAACTCCACAGGTAAGCATGGATGCAACCTTTGGACTGACCGATAGTATGGGTTCTCCAGCTTTGACTATAAAACATTTGAGTGGTGATCCAATTAACACAAAAAATGTTCAACTTATTACAACATGGACAAACCAGTCAGGCGTAGCAAATGTTGCTAAGAGTATACAAGCAAATTACACGGGAATAGACGCTGAATTTTATCCAGCCGAAGGATATACCTGCAAATATGATATCAACTCGTTGAATCATTACTACAAAAGTTCCTCTTCTGGAAAATACTATTACTGGCATGAGCCATGTCTGGTTATTAATGGGTTATATGCTAATGCTGAAAATGGACCCAGTATCTGGTGGGGTAATTTCACTATGAAAGCAGGTGATGCAATCCAGGTTACAGGCGGTTTTGTTGAAGGAAAAGAATTGATTAAAAATTTGCCATATATAACTTCGAAGGATGAAATGGAAGTTAAACTTATTGACACAACGACAGGTGGAACAATATATGATAAGACGATTCCAGTAAGGGAGTAATCATCATGAATACAAAATTATTCAAGGATTCAGCGGTTTCTCCGGTTATTGGAGTTATGTTAATGCTCATCGTATGCATTATTATTGCTGCAATTGTAAGTGGATTTGCAGGCTCAATAACCGGTGAAACAAAGAAAGCCCCTCAATTATCCATAAGTGCAGAAGCCAGAAATTTCTCCTATATTATGATAAAACATGATGGAGGAGATTCAATTAATTGGGAGGACATTACAGTAAAGACATTTATTCCATCTGGAATGTTTAAACAGATGACATATCCTGTAAATGTCACAGAAGGAACATACTTAACCACCAACAAAAAAATTTATGCCAGTTACACTTGGGCTCCATCATTCAGCAATGGTGATGCAGCGAGATTCAACTGGACTGACTGTTTCCCTGCCGATTATTATGGAGTTGCAGGAGGAGCATGTCCATCAGTTGGAGAACCAGTAGATGTTCAGATCTTTGACAAACAATCAAATAAGATGATTACTTCAAAAGAAGTTAGAATTATTCCATAAGTAACTATTAGTAACTCTTTTTTGGGGTGCCACTTTTTTTGGTTTAAATCCCTATGACCTGTTCGTCAGATTTTTTTGATATACCCTATCAACGCCTTAATATCTCCCGGTCCTATGGTTACATTCACACCCGGTTCCCATCCAGGTGTGAAATTCCCTCTGCCATACGCGATATAGTAATTCATTGCTGCCAGATACGTCTTATTCTTCTCAACGGACTTTCCATCGATCCACATTCCTGTAACCCGGTCTCCAGGTGAGCGGGTCAGATCGCACACATATTCAATCCCTGATGTTGATAGATCTTCTTCAGGAGCAGGAGTTTCAAACTGTCGCTCAAGTATTCTCTGGATCTGGGTTCCATTTAATTCTCGGGAAGCAGCTCTCGGGCGACTATACCATCCCCCATACTCTTTAGCCATTTCAGCATCCGGGGGTAGGATTGCCTCAAGATCTGAACGGGTAATATTTCCTGCTGCCAGATCAGCATGAAGTGAACCGGGAAGTATCCCTGATGTTACAAAAGCAAGATCTGCTCCCATTGCTTCCTGCTGTGATCTGGCAACAAGCCGACCAAGCGGTGATCCATAGATTCCTTCAGGTGATCGGGTGATATCAGAAGATGTGAATCCAATAACCTCCTGATTAAAGTGATGTACCGCCTTCTCAACTCTCTGTACCAGATCATTTGCATCGCTTTCCAGTCGTTCTTCGGGTTCAGGATATACCGGAATAATCTCTGCAGACTTGTTGCAGATGTCACGACTGACAGTATCTATTTGTAAATTAACATCAGCATACGCCATCCCATACGAGTATGCCTGAACCAACAGGGTATCCTTTCCACCGGAATTTAATAGAAACGCATTGGTAAACCCATGTTTATGACCTGACAAAACCACATCAACATCAGAATCCATTCCTGCGACAATGGAACCTATCGGACCGGATACATCTGTTCTGGGTCTTGTCTGGCCTTCATAGGGATCCTGATTGCCACCCTCATGAAGGAGAACAATGAATGCATGAATTCCCTGTTTTTGAAGAATGCGAACATAATGGTTCACAGTCGCTGTTTCGTTGAGAAACTCCAGGCCATCAATATTCTGAGGGAGAGTCAATGAAGGTGTTTCGGTTGTAACGACCCCTATCCATGCAACAGGAATACCATCTATCATATTTATTATATATGGAGGAAATATTGGGGTTTGATTATCTTTCCAGACAACATTTGCACAGATCATATCCCCCTTCCATCCAGGATATGGATCGACAAGATGTGGAGTTTCATCAGTGCCATTACCACCGTTCACTATCCTCATAAGTTCATTAACTCCCCTGTCGAATTCATGATTGCCAGGGATTGAAATAAGTGAGGTATTGGTATTCAATACCGAGTTAAAGAAGAGAACCGTTGGTTCATCCATGAGCAGAGTTGACTGCCTGGGAGAAGCACCGATTGTGTCACCAATCAGAGCGAGAAATATATGGTTTGTATCTGAGAGATTGATTGCATCTTTCAAAGCTGCTGAAAGAACCGGAGCGCTTCCTGCAGGGTGCCCATTGAGACTCTGACGATCAAACAGATGGCCGTGAAAATCGTTCAAGGCAATTATTTTTACCGAAATCATCTCTTTTTTGTCAACACCATTTACAAAGATAGAGTCAACAATACAAAAGAGCAGGATAATCGTTGCAATAAGAACGAGGCAGCCATAAATTATCACTTTTTTATTCGAGATGATCTTACAGAACATTTCATGTAAGTTTATTTGCAATAAATAAAAAAATCTTTACCTGCCTCAAGCCAAATTGTATTCACTCAAACTTTTTGCAATGGCTGGTTATTTTATGAAATTATTTTACATCAGTGCGGGTACAGGAGAAAATCCATGGATACTGGAGGCTTGTTCTACCAGTACATTAGATAAAACAAATCTTCAGGTCACCCAGACCACATCAGAAGCCCTCGATTCTGAAGAAAAAAAATTTATCCAAGCCATCGGGGAGATGAGAGAATGCCAGTTTCTCATTATCAGTAATCATGGAAGCTCCACGTACTTCAAAAAGTTTGACAGACTGATAACTACAGCAAAGGAACTGAAGATACCAACGTTTGTCTGTAGTTCAGTCCCTGAGGAGATGAAAGACTTCAGAAGTCTCTTTCCGTTCACTGATGAAGAGTATGACTACATCCATGCTGTAATCGAACTGGGCGGAATCGAGAATACCATCAGTCTGCTTCTCTGTATCTGCAAATGTCTGGGAGTTTCCGGGATTGAGCTTCCTTCAATCAGGTATCCACCAACAGAGGGTTTTTACCATCCTTCACTTCCAGATAACCATGATTTCAAGACCCATGTAACCAGGCTTGATCCAAAAAAGCATACTATCGGAGTTTTACTTCATCAGTTTTTTTATGTCAGAAAAAATCTCCATACAGTTGATGTTCTCATTCGTGCTATCGAAGCCGAAGGGATGAATGTACTTCCATTTTTCCTGGTAACTAGTCCCAATCCCATCACCGGTGCAATAGGGATACGAAAAATTATGGATTTATACCTGATCAAAGATGGAAGACCTATCATCGATGTTTTGATCATCAACATGTCATTCTCCCAGATCTCTCTATCTGATCCAAATGATGGCACAAAGACCGATCCTGTGTACAACTTTTTCAATGACCTGAATGTCCCGCTTCTGCAGACTATTACCATGTACCGACCCTATGATGTTTGGCAGAATGATGAGGCAGGTCTTTCTCCGATGGAGATCTCTTCAGGAGTTATCTGGCCTGAATTTGACGGACAGATCATCGCAATCCCACTTGGAACAACCGGAGAACTTGATGGCAGAAAAAATATGTCAATCCCGATACCCGGACGTCCTGAGAGGATTGCAACAATGGCAAGAAGATGGGCTGAACTTCGAAAAACACCCCCATCAGAGCGAAAAGTAGCCATTCTTCTGTATCAGTACACCGGGGAGATGGATGCCCTTGGGGATGCCGGAGGGCTGGATACACCCAAAAGTGTCATCGATGTTCTATACAGGCTCAAGGAAGAGGGGTATTCTGTCAGTGAGATACCTGAGAGCGGAAATGATCTGATCAACGCCATGATAGCCGGTCTTACAAACGATACCCGATACCTTTCTGAAGAGCAGATGAGGGATCGTGCAGCGGCTCTGGTATCAAAAGACCGTTATAATGAGTGGTTCTCAAAGATTCCTGAGAAGAACCAGGACAAAATAACGGCCGACTGGGGCTCTATACCTGGGGATGTCATGACTGCAGAAGGGGACATCTGCATTCCCGGTCTCTTAACTGGAAATATCTTTATTGGAATTCAGCCTCCTCGGGGATTATTCGAGAAAGTTGAGTCACTTATTCATTCAAATGACATGGTGATGCCTCATCAGTATCTCGCATATTATCGCTGGATACGAGATGACTTTGGTGCTCATGCTATCATTCACATGGGAACTCATGGAACTCTTGAGTGGCTTCCCGGTAAAGGCAATGCTCTTTCTGAAGAGTGTTACCCTGATGTAGTGCTCGAGGATATGCCTCATCTTTATCCCTATATCATGAACGATCCAGGAGAAGGAATTCAGGCCAAACGAAGGACATGGGCTGTTCTTCTCGATCACCTGGTACCTGCCATGATGCGGGCAGAGGGGTATGGAGATCTCACAGATCTTGATAGTATCCTTCAGGAATATCTCCGTGCGGTAAGAGGTGGCGAATCTCAGAAAGCAGATGATCTGATCAGGGAGGTAGCCAGAATTGTCCGAGAGCAGAACCTGACAAATGACCTTGGACTATCAGAAGATGCTTCTGCTTCGGAGATTGCTGCATCTGCCGAGCGTATTTATGATTATCTCTGCGAAGTCAGGGATGTAATCATAAAAGACGGGCTGCATATCTTTGGACAGCCCCCTGTTGACGATCGATTCAGAGAGATGGTGTACGCTCTGACCCGGCTGGAAAATGGAAAAATACCTTCTCTCCGGGACGGAGTTGCACAATCACTCTCTCTCACACTTCAGGATCTCCTTGACAATCCGTCCAGATACAATGAGCAATATAATCGCATGAATGGAGAACTCCTCGATCTTATCGATACACGCAGCCAGGAACTGATCATGGTGATGGATTCATGCGGATATGACCGGGAAGAAGTCTTATCCAGGATCATGGAGGAAAATGGACCCATAAACCAGACTCTTGAGGCATCAGTCATCGGGATCTGTGATGATGTCATACCCCGGGTCAGGCAGACAACCGATGAGATGACTAACCTCGTCCGTGGATTGGATGCAGGATATGTTCCACCGGGTCCCTGTGGTGATCCAACCCGTGGGAATGTCCACCTTCTGCCGACTGGGAAAAACTGTTACTCCATCGATCCTGCTTCAATCCCAACTCCTGCTGCATGGCAGACCGGAAAAGCTATGGCTGACCAGATGATGGAGAGGTACATCGAAGAAAAGGGGGAGTATCCAGAGCGGGTTGGAATCGTTGTTTGGGCTACCGATACCATGCGGACCGGTGGAGATGATATCGCATATATTCTCTGGCTGATGGGATTGAAACCGGTCTGGTCTGACAGAGGAGGAGCAGTAACCGGACTAGAGGTGATACCATCCAAGGAACTTGGTCGGCCACGTATCGATGTTACTCTGCGGATAAGTGGACTGTTTCGCGATTCATTTCCAAATCTCGTATACATGATCGATGAAGGTGTTGAGATCATCGCTTCTCTTGATGAATCTGATGATCTCAATTACCTATCAGCCCATCTGAAACAGGACCTTGTGGAAAAGATCAAAGAAGGATTTTCTGAAGAGGAGGCACGGGATCAAGCCTTAATCCGAATATTTGGTGATCCTCCCGGAAACCATGGTTGTGCAGTTGGAGAAGTGGTACATGCCTCTGCATGGAAGGATAGAGGGGATCTGGCAGATGTGTACACCACCTGGGGAGCTCATGCATATGGCAGAAATTTCAAAGGAGAGAAGTGCACCGAACTCTTCAAACAACAGTTCTCAAGACTTGACGCCACAGTAAAGAACCGGGTCTCCCAGGAGTGGGACATCCTTGACGTAGATGATGATTACATCTTCCTTGGCGGGATGAACGCCTGTGTAAAGGCGTATGGCAACAAGGATCCGGTATCAGTCATCGGAGAAGCATGTGATCCAAAGAATGTAAAAACACGTCTTCTGGATGAAGAGATCAGGTTTATCTTCAGAAGCCGTGTGCTCAACCCACGGTGGATAGAGGGGCTTAAGCAGCATGGATTTAGGGGAGTACAGGAAGTTACCAATACAATAGATTATATGTTCGGGTGGGATGTCACCTCTGATGCTGTTGATGACTGGGAATACCAGGCTGCAGCCGGACATTTCCTCTTTGACGAAGATAATCGTCAGTGGATAGAAGAGAATAATCCATACGCCCTGCACAGCATTTCAGGAAGGCTTCTTGAAGCTCATGAACGGGGATTCTGGGAGACAGACGAGGAGACTATCCGTAAACTCCAGGAGATATATCTGGAGTCAGAAGAATTCTTCGAACGAGCAGGGGAAGAATGAGGCAGATCTGCGATTTTTTCTTAAACTGTGAATATCGGGAGTGATACCAACCATGACTGCAATTGAGACCTGTGATCTGACAAAAGAGTTTGGAACACTCTGTGCCGTTGACAATCTTACCTTTTCGGCTGATAACGAGATATTTGGTCTGTTAGGGCCGAACGGGTCAGGGAAGACGACCACAGTTCTGATGCTCACTACACTTCTCACCCAGACTAAAGGAAGTGCATCCATCTGTGGGTACGATACCTTGCAAGAACCTGATAAGGTAAGAGGATGTCTCAGTTATGTTCCCCAGGATATGGCGATTGATACCAATCTGACCGGACGGGAGAACATGCTCATCTTCGCGAAGTTATATGGGATATCTAATCCCAAAGACCGCGTTGACGAACTTCTTGGCGTGATGGAACTCTCTGACAGAGCCGATGACCTGGCGAAGACCTACTCTGGAGGAATGCGTCGCAGGCTTGAACTTGCTGAGGCCCTCGTACATGAGCCGGAAGTGATATTTCTTGATGAACCTACACTCGGCCTTGATGTAGCTGCCCGCAAGATCATCTGGGAACATCTGCATGAGATGAACAAGAAAGGGATGACCATCTTTGTCACAACGCATTATATGGACGAGGCTGACAGGTTCTGTGACAGGGTTGGGATCATCAGTCATGGTAAAATTCAGGCAATGGGGAGACCTGCAGAACTAAAATCACATCTGATGAAGGATGTTATCACTGTCCTCATTGAAGGAGAGTATCATCAGATCGATCTTCAAGATCCTGTGTTTGTCGGCAAGTCTGGAAATGAATTGTCTTTCACTGCAGAAAATGGCCGTCAAGCCCTTCCGGTTCTCGCAGATGCCTTGAGCAGGGCTGGAAACAAAGTCAGAGAGATGTCTATTCATGAACCTTCTCTGGATGACGTATTTTTGCAATCTGTTGGAAAACAGGAGGAATCAAACGGGTTTGAAGAATGGAAGTACAGGTTAATGCTCAGGAGGCGATCATGAGAGGAGTTCTTACCTATATGGAACGGGACTTTATCAGATGGATCAGATATAGGGTTGGTGTGGTCTCAACTCTCATTCTTCCGGCTGCATGGCTTCTCTTTGTGGGTCTCACCCTTCCGGTGAACTTCACCGGTAATTACCTTGATTTTATCACTCCAGGCATCCTGGTGATGACAATTCTGACTGCCGGTATATCAAGCGGTTCACTTCTCATGTTTGATAAGATCCTGGGATTTTTGAACAAATTTTTAGCTATGCCTGTTCCACGTGAGAGTATCCTTGTCAGTAAGATTCTCTTCATTACCATCAGGGGAATTCTCCAGACAACCATCATCCTGATTCTTGCGGTCCTGATTGGAGCGTCTATCCTGAGCCCGATGCAGTATGCCATGACGTATCTTATCCTCTTTCTGTTCGGCGTCTTTATTGCAGCATTTTCTACAACCATTGCTCTCTATCTGAATGACCATGATTCATTCGCTGCGTTCACAGCCATGGTCACAATGCCATTGTTCTTCACCTCCAGTGCCCTGATGCCATACGATGTTATGCCAGCATGGCTCCGGATGATAGCTAGGGTTAACCCACTCAGTTATGCTATAGACGCTATCAGAGATCTTGGAACCGGAGTTGTTCCGGTTATTCCAATTACCGTACTGACATTTTTTGCAGCAGTAGTGATGATGATCGCAGGATATATGTTCAGGAAGGTGACGGTATAATCATCTTTAGGGCTTTATGAACGAATGAAAACCCTGATATTTATCACATTGCCCGCCTATATGTAATTGTAAGGAGAAATTTTGCAGTATCAGGATATTAATGACTACATCAAGTCAGATTCATATCTGATCACCAGCCATGCACGAAATAGAATGGCTGAACGTGGAATCTCAACTTCACAGTTAGAAGAAGCGATATTATTTGGAGAGGTGATTGAATCGTATGAAGACGATCATCCCTGCCCATCATATCTTCTCCTTTCAACAGCTAACAATATCTCACTGCATATCGTAATAGGAATGTGCAGAGATCATTTAAGAATAGTAACATGTTATTATCCGGATGAGAATGAATGGATAAATTATCGGGAGAGAAGACGATGATGCCTGATCAATGCTCTTTCTGTAAAGGAACACTGCGGAAGGGAACAACTGAATTTATGGTTCGTATGGGCTCAGAAATTATCGTGATCAAAGATATTCCTGCATTTGTCTGTGATCAGTGTAACGAGTCATACTTTACTCCTGAGTCATCACGAAAGATAGATAGAATTATTGAAGAGGCCAAAAAAGGTCCCATCTGTGGCACTCCCCTCGCTGCGATAGAAGTGAGTATCCAGGAATAATCCTGATACGCTACTATCGGACTATATTTTTTCAAGGTAAAATCGACCATCTGTTTTTCAGATGCAGGATATCTGGATAAAGATACAAACCGCTATTTCATGGAAACTCTCTGATAGCATCAAAGATCTTTTCCAGAATATACAACACTCCATCTCCCCCAAGAAACCCTTTTCTGGTAAACTCTATCTCTCCTGTAGTTCGGTTATAGATCTCAACTGATCTTCTGCAGCGGCCAGATAGTTCCAGATCCTTTCCGATTATTCCATCTCCGAAGAAGAAGTCTGCCCGTGCATCTGCTGCAGACTGTTCAAGTGCTGATGATAACCCATATTCTGATAGAAAATTGTGGATATAATTAATCATTACGGGATCAGACCCGTCTAAACATTCAATCGATACAGGGATCATCCCAAGATATTCATAGACCCATGACACGAGTGGATAAGCAAAAGAGGCATCTGCCCGGATAGCAACAGTAGTTCCTTTCGGATATCCGGCTTCATGGTGATATCTGGCAATCTGGTGATATGCATGGATCCGATCCTGCTTTATCGCATCTAATGCACGAGTTGGATCACAACCGGTCACCTTGGCAATTTCTTTGATCCATTGTTCAGTCGGGCTAAACCCGATCGGTGCGCCACTATGAGGGTAAATTGTTGGGATTCCAAACTCTGACTCATAAAACTCTGCGATTTTTTTACAGTACTCTGAATGTACCACAATATTGAACGATGCTGTAGTGGACTCCCGTAAGTCTGAAACACTGCAGCCACCACCAGGAACTGCAACCACTGAAAGCCCCATCAGACTACAGATACGTTTTAACACTGCAACATGTTCCTGCCAGTACTTCTGAATTAAGGAAATACCAAGCAGATTAACCCTGTTTTTTCCACCAGTAAGCCGGTTGAGTTGAAGCCATTTGAGAATCTCAACCATCGCCTGATCAAATCCTTCAGACAGCGGGAGAGAGTAGGGTGCACCCTCAAAAGCCATACAGCAGTGGTCCAGCCCTGCATCTACAAGAAACCGGTTCAGATCATCTCCGATAAGTGAAGCACCAGGTGAATTAACCACAGCCATGAAAGCATCACCCTTCTGGGCGATAAGAGGAAGAATCTCTTGGAGTTTATCCGTAGATCCATGGATATAATCATCACTGTCTAGGTATGTACAGGGAATCCGCGACTGACCGAAAAAGAAGGGTTCCTCAAATGAACGACGATTCAGAGAATTCTCACGAGGAAAATGGCGGTCAGAGAAGTACGCGGGATTTCCCCTGCACCCGGTAGGCCCGTTCATCACTGCACGGGCATCAGCTATCCCCTCTATGGCAAGAAGAACTCCAATAAATCCGTCTGGATCAAGGCTCATATAATTCCCTCTCCATCATCTTTCCATTTTTCAACAATAGGTGCCTTCATCAACCGTGCCCATTGGTCTGCATGGCCAATACCTGCATGGAATCCAAACCCGGGACAATATGGGATATTACCACCTCGTGCCCTTTCATGTGGTTTGAGAGCAGGATACGTGACAAGCACGAGATCTGGCTGGAGACAGTGTATGTCCTCAGCCCTCTTTTCAAGCGTATAGTTATGCTCAATCGGGAACTGATCACGATACCTGGTCGTAAAGGTTTCTGCAAATGGAGAGTAAATGAGTCCGACCTTAAGAATCTTCATCTCCAGGTCATGGGCTATATCACAGACCCAATCAAGGTTCTTCGGGTATGTAAAGATGAGAATGGTTCTTCCTACAAGGTCAGGTTTGAGTGTTTCAATCTCATGCCTATAAATGATCTCCTCTTCAGCAATGATCTCTACAGCCTTTTGTTCTTTACCAAATATCCGGCTTACAGCAAGCAGCCATTCACAGGTATCAGTAAATCCGGTTGGGAGAGGTAAATCCAAGAATGGGACATCTGAAACTGATGCTACAAATTGCTGTATGCTTCTTGTGGTGTCATCGCGTTCAGCAGGGAGATTGAGAGTGGCTTCATTGAAGAGTGCAAGAGATTTCGTATCAGTTCTCAGAAGAAACCGGCAGTTTATGGAGATGTCAAGTTTATCGAGCAGGACACGAACGTCATTAATATTCTTTTCAGGATTTGATGCCAGCCATTTTTCTGCGATAATATTGACAGATCTTTTAGACTTTTTTGATTGAGGACTGATGAGCCGGGTGATCGCCTTATGGGCATCGATTACTCCTTGGGCGAAATCGCCTTCCAGATTGCCATCAACAGTGACTGGAATGATATTGATGCCAGTGTGTAAATCCATCAACTCAGCTGCCACCTTCAGAGTATCATCCCCAATGATCCCGGGAGGGCAGGCGGTAACGACAAATATCGTCTTGTAACCACGTTGCATGGTTTCTTCGATAGTTCGTCGCAATTTCTCTTCACCACCAAACACAAAATCGTCATCAGTCATGTCGGTTGTTATGAGACGACCAGGTAATTCCACCCGATACGGATGATCAAACCTGATGGCTGAAACCTGATTGGTATCCATAAGTTTCTCATAGATCATGAGAGCACAACTTCGTGGACAGTGCATCACTGTTGCAGCATCACTGACCTGGGCAGTAACAGATACAGCACCGGCAAAGGCACATCCGATCAATGGACGCTTATTTTTTACAGCGTTCGACTTACATTGCACACCAAGGGTTTTTTCTCCTAATATCCCCGCGAATCTCTTTGCTGATGATATATCATCACGAAGTAGTACGACATGTTCAAGCTCCTCGTCGGTGAGTGGACGAGCGTGATGAAGGAGATTTGTTGCATCGGTTCTGATACGTTCTGTATGATCGGCAAGATTCCGGAAAATTTCAGCCTCTGGTGCATCCGGATATCCTTCTATCAATGTACAGCCTTTCTCCTCTGCTATTGCAAAGATACTACTCCGGGGAATTCTGGCAATCACCGGGAGTGAGACCGCATCTGCAAACCGGTTAACCCGATCTTCTTCTTCAGGTCCTCCTCTGGCGTTGTAGATGATTCCAGTAATTCGTCCCTTTTTCGCAGTGAAATTTCGTATCCCCCGAAGGATGTTATTTGCTGCATAAAGTGAGAGATATTCACCAGATGTTACAATGTAAACTGCATCGGCGTATTCGCTCCGAATTGGAACCGCAAATCCTCCACATACAACATCTCCCAGAACATCATACAGGGTGATATCAAAGAGGTAGGGCTGGATCCCAAGGTTGTCGAGGAGATCAAACGTAGTAATAATTCCCCGTCCGGCACAACCCACGCCCGGTTCAGGACCACCTGCCTCAACACAGGCAACATTCCCAAACCCCAGAAATACGATGTCTTCCGCCTTCCTATCATTTGGAAGAACTGTTTTGATATACTGGAGAACGGTACATGGTATTCTGCCACCAAGCAGCAGCCTGGTGGAATCATACTTCGGGTCACATCCTATCTGAAGAACACCATATCCCTTTTCAGATAAGGCAGCTGATACATTGGCAGAGATGGTTGATTTCCCAATTCCCCCTTTACCATACACTGCAATCTTAATGGAGACCACCTTCTGTGGTAAGCGTGGCTGATATTCCTTCCACCAGTTCGCAAATACTCCCGCATTGCTGGTTGCCTGTTGAATGAGAAAGACTCCAGACCGGTTGCTGTGCATCGTAATTCAGAGTAATCGATATATCTGCCTGTTCTTCATCTTCAGGGACTAAACCGATTCGTTCAAGGGCATATAATGTCCAGATACGTTCTACTGATTCTGAAGCTTGGAGAGAGAATGTCCCTTTTTTGTCAATTGGGATAGTAAATTCTCCCCTGGTTGGGTCAAAATGAACACCATCAATCTCAAAGGCTGATCCAAAAATCCCGGAGAGGACGAGATCTTCTGGTGTCCCTGATACGAGATCCCCCTGCTTGTTTAAGATCCAGAGTTGATCTGAACATCTGATGGCCAGGTTCAGATCATGAGTTGAGAGCAGGATTGACTTTCGGGTTTTCTGAGCAACCAGCCGTAGAATTCGCATCGTCTCAATCTTATGGGTCAGATCAAGAAATGCTGTAGGTTCGTCAAGAACCATCAGTTCAGGTTCCTGTGCAAGAGCACGGGCGATCATCACCTTCTGTCGCTCACCATCACTCATCTCATGAATGAATCGGTATGTCAGTTCTGATGCCCCAACCGACGATAGGGAGGAGATTACTATCTGTCGATCAGACTCAGTCAGCCTGCCTGCCCAGTTTGTATAGGGAAACCTGCCCAGTGCAACGACATCAAATGCAGTAAGATATCCAGTCTGAACCGGAGTCGTTAGGACAACACTGAGCATCCGAGCCCGGTCCTGTTCGCTTATTTCTCCTATTGGTATATCACAAAGTCTCACCTCTCCAGAGAGAGGTGGCTGGATCCCGGTTAGTGTCCGAATCAGTGTAGATTTCCCTGCCCCGTTCGGGCCTACAAGCGATACAAGTTCTCCCCGGTTCAGTTGTAGATTCAGATTCTTTGATATCTCTCGGGCCCCTGACTTCTGACCTCCGTATCCGATGGTAAGGTTAGAACAACTCAGGATGGAAGAGCCTTTCATGTAGTAACCCCCCTTCCAAACCGTGTTCCTCGTATGATAACCCATATCACTATCGGCGCTCCGAAGAGAGCAGTGATTGCATTGATTGGGAGGACGATATCTGTGCCTGGAACGTGGGAGATGATATCAGTACACAGGGCAATAATCCCTCCAACAAGGATACATCCTGGAACAAGGCAACGGTGATCTGCAGTTACAAAGATAGCACGGCAGAGATGGGGAATTGCAATACCTAAAAACCCCACCGGACCACAAAATGCAGTAACCCCCCCGGCAAGCAAGGCTGTTGTTACTATGATCACAGTTTTGATCCGAGTATAGTTCATCCCCATACTCTGTGCATACTGTTCTCCCAGGAGAAGGGCATTGAGTGATTTGACCGAACAGATCGAGATGATGTACCCAATGAGGACAAGAAGAACAAATATTGGAATCTGACTCCAGGTAACACCAGAAAAACTTCCAAATGTCCAGAGTGAATAAGAATGCATACTTGATTGATCAGCAAACTGGAGAAGTATCGTTACAATAGCTCCGCTGAAGTATGACACCATAATTCCGAGTATCAAAATCGTGATATTACTCTGAACTTTCGATGATATCAGGAGAATCAGGAGTAATACAATAAATGCACCCAGAGTTGCGGCAACTGATATGCTCATGTCTCCAAGAAGACCAACACTGGCAAAGATAGACCCAACTCCGCAAAATCCGGCAGACATCATAACAAAGGCAACACCAAGACTCGCTCCTGAACTGATACCCAGAATGTACGGATCAGCTAGAGGGTTGCGGAAAAAGGTCTGCATAAGCAGGCCTGATAGTGCCAGTGCCCCTCCTGCAAATACCGCAGTAATAGCTTTTGGCATCCTCCAATCCCAGAAGATGTTCATCCAGGTTGTTTTCACAAACCCCCCGGTTACAATCGTGAACAAGGCATCAGGAGGAATGTTCACTGAACCAAGCATAAGATCAAGCAGAAAACAGAGAAGAAGAAGACCGATTATGAGCGGTACAACAATTATGAACCGCTTTATACTCTCCCCTTTCTGCTCACATTCAAGATTCATACGATTACTCCGGGCTGATTTGAACCTATCCGGCTGTAATAATAGAGTTCGTGGTCTGGAAGAACTTCAGGATGAAGAATCTTGACAATATCAGCAAGAATGATGTCAGGGTGAATAATTCCCGACTCCCAGTAATCGTTTCCTCCAAATGTATTCACACGAGCATTAAACTGATACACATTTCCGTTTTTGACAGCACTGAATTTGTTATACCTGGAATCGAGAGCCAGCATCTCCTGAATATTGTTACCATATCCTGTGTTCAGCCAGTATTCAGCATTGGAGGAGGTATCATATACACTTTCAAAATCAAGAATTGAGTCTCCTTTATCTGAATTATTGATAAGAACATAATCTCCACCTGCGTCGGAGAATAGGCGTGCAACATAACTGTTCGTACCTGGTGCATACCACGTTCCCTGGTACTCTATTCCAGCAAAAAGAGTTGGCTTCTTGGATATATCGGATGTCTTTTCGCAGAGTGCAGTATAATTTGCTTTAATCTGATCAAAAAACTCCGTTGCAGCTTTTTCTTTGTTATAAAACAGAGCATAGTATTTGATCCATTCTGCACGAGCAAGAGGATGATTCTCCATCCAATCCCCTGTAACAGCGGGAAAAAGTCCTGCTTCTAATAGTTTATTCTGGTTATCATACTCCGGGTTTCCATTAGCAGAACAGAAGACGATATCCGGTTCAAGTTCTATCAGTTTTTCAGTCTGGAGAGTGGTGTCCATCGATAATGTCCCGCTTCCGACCTCCGCAATCTTTCCTGCATCAGCGAATCGGTGAAATTCTTCACTATACACAGTGCTTATTCCATTGTGTCCGACAATGGAGCTGGTTTCATTGAGAGCCACAATATTTGGAAGGTGAACAGATGAGAGGGTTACAACCGATTTTACTGGAATATGAAATATTCTGGCGTTTTGGTAACCGGAAGGAACTTCTTCCCCCCTCTGAACAAGAAGATATGTCCGGTTCTCTCCTTCTCTTCCCCAGGGGTCATGAATCCTGACAACTTTGTATGTCCCATGATATTCAACAGAGAATCCAGTTGCATAATCTAGAGAAATTTTGTCGGGAAACAGATCACATGAACCTAGATCGTGAAGGGGAAATTTTGATTGATTCTGAGTAATAGGAACATGTTGCTTGAGACCTGTTACTGCTATGGTTATGACAATCAGTATTATCAGGATCAAAGCCAGGTATAACAATACATTTTTTGATGATAGTTTCATACTTTACCCCGTTGTATCAAGAAGGCGGTGAACGGAACCGGCAAGACCTCTGTTACCAAGTTCGTCAAGTTGAACATACGAGGCTCTAAGATCTTCAGCCAGCATTCGGGCCCGTCCAAGACGGGGAAAACCCTGTTCGGTGTCAACTACAACAAATCTGATGTGAGTATCTGCAATTTTTTTGGTAATTTCATCCAGTTCCTCATACGGTGAACCGTCATGTATTGCTACGTTCGCCCTTCCATCGGTCAGAAGAATAATAGTCTTGTTCTCACCAGCACCGGCATACATTCCTCTGTTGAGAAGTTCATATGCTTCAAACAGACCGATACCAAGTGGAGTCATCCCACCGGTTGGAATTGTTCGGAGCATCCGGACAGCAATCTCTGTGCTTCGAGTAGGTGGGAGCAGAAGGTCTGCTCCATTTCCTCTAAATGTCATGAGACCCACACGGTCCCGTTTCTGATATGCATCTGTCAGAAGGGCAAGAATGGCTCCTTTCACTGCAACCATTCTTCTCCTGACGCCCATGGAACCACTTGCATCAACGAGAAAGAGAATCGTATGAGCGATCTTCTTCTCTCTGATCTTCTCCCTGATATCTTCACGACAGACAGATATTGCGACACCATTTCGTCTTCTAAAGCGTTGGTACGGTGCTGCTGCACGAAGAGTTGCATCAATAGCAATGTCATTTCGATTACGTACGGGCAGACGAAATGATTGGTAGTGACCGGTTTTGTCCTGACTGATAATTCTGGTTCGTCTACCACTTTTTTGTTTTTTTGTTACAGAAATACTCTTTTCATTCAGGAATCTGATTACGTCAGAAGGAGATCCAATATCAAAGATCTCTTCACGTGGAGAGGGAGGTGGTGATTTTGTTGATTCATTTTTATTGTGGGAGAAATCTGGCTTATTCTGTGGATCTTGAGAAGAAGAATGATATTCTCTATCGGTATTATCTGGTGGACCCGGTTGTTTTGAAGAGAGATCCGGCTTGGGGGCAGTTTGAGGAGCGTTTGGATCGGTATCATTTCGCCGATGCTGCAGGGCAAACAATGCTGCAAGTCTTATGTCCTCAAAATTGACTTCGTCCCTTTCATCAAGAGCTGCAAGAGCTTTAGCAGTTCTGGATACAGCGATATCACCCCGATGACCAGAAACATGCAGTTCATCACAGATTGCCGATACCAGATCATCCAGACCTGATAGGATACTGACATATGGAAGACGTTCTCTCGCTTTTCCCACCAAAATCTGTAAAGTCCTCACTTCAGGCATAAACCTGGAGATGGCCTCAACTGGGTTCTGTTCAAACAAGAATGCATTTTTGATGATTGCAGCCCGCTGCTCTTCGTTTTCGATGGGATCGAGAGAAACACAAAGATCAAAGCGGTCCATCTGGCCTGATGTTAATGCTCCTTCTTCAGGATCCATGGTTGCAAGAAAGAGAAATTGGGATGCAATAACCTGGGATAAAGCCTCCCTCTCAAGAGAGAAAAATCCTGTATCTACAGCAGAAAGGATTGTGCTGATGATAGCCTCATCCATCAGGTTGCAATCATCAACATAGAGAATATGGCCATCTCCCTGCTCAAGCATACCGGGTGAAGATGTTATCATTCCTGAACGGATAGTACCCTCAAGATCGACCATCCCGACTAACCGATCCAACGTGATGTTATGAGGGATGGTCAGGATCTTGCGATCTTGATCAACACTCTCAATTGACCGCACCAGTGTGGATTTCGCTGTTCCAGGATTGCCCTTGATCAGGACTGAATGAATGTCTGAGTGCACGAGAGCACAGAGAAGTGCTTTTTTAGCCATCTCCTGCCCGACTACTCCTGGAAAAGGGTAACCATTCATCATGAGGCTTGATAGCATTCTTCAATCAATGCCCTGACTGATGAGAAGTCAATCCTGCTCTCTTCAAACGGCCTTCGCCTCATTCGGTGTGGAAGAGATAATGATGCAGCTTTGAGTACATGATTCTGGTTTACCGTGTTCATGCCATTTAGAGCTGCAAATGCCAGTGCAGTCTTTACAAGGGTGATATCTGATCGATGACCATCAACTCCGAGCATCAGGGAGATCTTCACAGCAGTGTGAATCAGAAGGTCATCTGGTTTTATATCAGCCATCAGTTGTTTTGCACTGGTTATCTGATCGCGATATACCTGCTGCTCAGGTTTAAACCGTTGGCAGAATCCTTCAGGATCAGCCTCATAGTCAAGCCTCCTTTTCACAACTTCTGACCTGAGAGCACTCTCTTTCTCTCCTTCAACATCTACCACAAGTCCGAATCTATCAAGCAGTTGAGGACGGAGATCTCCTTCTTCAGGATTCATCGTCCCAACTAACAGAAATCGTGCGGGATGGGAGTATGAGATCCCTTCACGCTCAACAAAGTTAACCCCCATAGCAGCAGCATCCAGAAGAAGATCAACAATATGATCATCAAGGAGATTTACCTCATCTACGTACAGAATATTGCCATTTGCGTTCGCCAAAACACCGGGTTCAAACTTTTTAATTCCCCGGGTTAAGGCATGCTCGATGTCCAGAGTACCTGCAACACGATCTTCTGTTGCACAGAGTGGCAGTTCAACAACCCTCATACGAACCAGTTCGGTGGCTGGATCGCCATTTAATATCCTTTCCCGGCAAAATGAACAGAGATCACGAGTATTTGATACCTCACATCTGAACTGACAGCCTGAAATTACTCGCCGTTCAGGGAGGAGATCGGCTGCAGCCCGAACAGAGGTGGATTTAGCTGTTCCTTTCTCACCCCTGATAAGGACACCACCAATAGAAGGAAAAACAATATTGGCGAGAATGGCATCCTTCATGGCTTCCTGGCCGACAATAGCACCAAACGGGTAAACTGGTCGAGGACTTGTCATGTGAATCCTCTACCTCCGTTTTTAACACACCAGGAAGTCACACAGATCCAATTTTCAAGAATACTTGCACGTTCGTCAATGAGAGTATTGATATCAGGATGAGTAATCTGGAGCATACCGGGTAATACTTTCATCATGGCAGATGCAGTGATTTTTCCTGACTGTTCTGGTATCAATTGCCATGTGATCTCGTCCATGATGTGAAGCACAGAAGCGGTAATGGCGACAACACAGGGATCCCGGGAAAAATCACGTAAATTTCTGATGAAAATATCTCTCTTGTTCTCACCTTCGAGAGAAGATGCACATGCCCAGTACTGGTCTTCATTGACGCCAAATCTTCCTAAACGAACCAGCATATCACGCTGGGAATCAGGGCTTATATTAGTCTGAAGGAAAAGTGCCTGTTTCGTAGCCTCGATAATACAGGTAGCAACCAGTTCACCTAGTTTTGAATGTTTTCCTGCCCAGGTTATGGTATTAGGGCTATCCATGTTTGAGATCACAGATATCTGATCAGTCCCTGAACCGGTGGCAATTCCGGTTGAATACCGACTTGGAGCCATAAGCTCTTGAATCGTCACAGTTTTTGCCTCTGTAGCTGTCATGATAACCCTGGCCAGTGTATGGGCCGGAAGATGACAGTTGACAAGAATGATAGTGTTGATCGTTCCGCCAACATAGACCGTTTTTCCATCCTCTTCATGCCAGGATGCAGGATCACCTGCTCTTCCACCGTTGACTTCTATTCCTGCTGTGACAATGGCAGTGACTTCAAGATTTCTAAAAGAACGGGTGTTTATTGATGCATTGCGCATTTTTGCAGCAGTCATCATAGCCGCCACCCTATCAGGATCCAGACCCAGTCGCCCGGCATGGATCCTGATGTATGCTTCAACGCTTCCGCCTTCCAGGTCATGAGCACAATGCCCCTTCGTAGGTTTTGGTTCGTGGTTGAATACAGCCTGAAGGTTTTCCTTGTATCCGCCATTCACATACGAGGTAGTGATCGCATTCCTATTTTTCGGGAGACGAACGACAATAGTATCCTCATTCCTGTAGATCTCCTCGCCACAACTTGTTTTATGAATCAATTGGA
The DNA here is from genome assembly GCF_963668475.1 of uncultured Methanospirillum sp. Classification (GTDB taxonomy): domain Archaea; phylum Halobacteriota; class Methanomicrobia; order Methanomicrobiales; family Methanospirillaceae; genus Methanospirillum. The sequence goes on along the minus strand of NZ_OY764544.1, from coordinate 2,734,571 downwards.
GAGAGTTTTGTGTAATATTACTATAATTTTTAATATCAGACACAGGATTTTCCCCTGAAATAGATACGTACGTGTACTAAAATATTATTTACTATACTAAAAATAATTTGCTTTATTCTATACGAGACATATACAAATATTTTTAAGTCAATACCTTCATTCAGATTCAATATTTAAACATCACCTATTTGAAAAAAAGCAAACAATTTTTGAATTTTTAGAATTAACTCTATAAATTCTTTAAAATTCTAAGTATTCAAATTGGATTTTATAGTCAATTCTTTGTATGATAAATAGTAATATTTTTAAGTTCATCGAGCTCATTGAATTTGATATTATAAGGTTATGGTAATGATCATGGATGGACATGGAAAGAAACTCGAATCTCATGGTGCAATCCTTATTGTGACCATGGGAACAACGCAGACTGAAGGTAGATCTGTTGTTGATAGATCAGTTAAAAAGATGCAGGCAGCCTTTCCTAAGGCTGAAGTAACATATGCTTTCAGTTCTGAAGCAGTTCGTCTTGTTCTGAGTGAACAGGGTGAACAGATTTCAGGCCCACTTGGAGCTCTCTCAACCCTTATTGAGAAGGGTCATTCTCAGATCGTTGTTCAACCCCTTTTTTTAACAGCAGGATCTCAGTATCATGAGTTATACCCGATCATAACAGCACTTAACGATCTGGCAGGTACTCACGGCACTTTAGGATTTGATGGGATACTTATCAGTAAACCACTTGTGATGACAGCAGGAGAGTTTATCGAGGCAGCAGATGTCATAAACTCAATATACAAACCAGGAAAAGATGAGGCTGTGGTATTAGTTATGCCCACAACTGAAGGTGGTGCAGATCCCTCTCTCTGTCAATTCCAGATGATTCTCGATGATTGTACAAAAAATGGGAGAATCTGTATAGGAACTATTGATGGGTATCCGGACTTTGAAAAAGTCAAGTCACGGTTGCACCATATTGGAGCAAAGCAGGTTCGTCTCGTTCCATTGGCCGTTGTACCTGGTATTCACACATGGATACAGATATCTGGTGCTATGAACCAGAACTCATGGCAAAAAGCATTGGAGAACGAAGGATATATCGTAACTGTAGATTCTGTAGGTCTCGGTGAACATGAACAGATTCTTGATCTGTATGTTAAAAGGTTGCAAGAGCGTGCAGCCTCTCACTCATTCCTGAAGTAATCCATATTGATACAATTTTTTACACTTTTCTGCTGTCTCTATCGATCTCCTTATTCAGTATGGTCAAGTATTCAAGCATATAATGCGGGTACCGCTTTGAACGCACAGATAGATGGGTTTGAGAGATAATTTCGATGCTTCAACCATACCATTAAGATAGACATCCATCCATACCGGCGAGCATCGAAAAAAGAGATTAAGTAGTGTACTCAAATAGAACAATTTATTTGAAGTTAGCGCAAATATTTTTGCTTAATGATTCTACGTTGCAAAAATCCCTCATCTATCATTATTCATCAATGTTCGACGGCGAATTATCGGAATACCAAGGACAGAGATTCACACGAGTTCTCTGATTCAATCCGGAAGACCAATGATCTACTGGATGAGTATAAGGAGGGATCACCACCTCTATTGCCCACTATTCTTTCCGGAGGATATCAATAATTTTATTCAACTATAAGACTGATGCAAAATGTAGATACCTTTGCTGTTTTCTGGAATTTCAGTAAATTGACCAGATTCACTCCCATCAGCATCTCATGAGAGAGTAATGCAAACAAATGTGTTTAAAAAATAGGTAGAGAATTTTATGAATTATATTAATAATATTAACATCAGAAAAAAACTTATTGGTAGTTTTCTGTTTATTGCTGCGATTGTAGGATTTGTGGCCATTCTTGGATACCTGAATCTGGCCACCATGAACGAAGGTATCACAACCATTTATCATGACCGCCTCGTCCCTATTGAGGAGATCGGATCAATATCCAGTGATTTTAACGAGATCAGAGGAGACATGATCAAATATGCCTTGGTTCCCGAGGATCGCAAACAGATTCGGACTAATATCGCGAAACTAACCGGTAATATCAATACCAATCTCGAAGCCTACAAGGAGACATATCTACTCGATTCTGAGAGAGAAAACCTGAAAAAACTGGAGCCTGCATTGTCAGGATACCTGAAAGAAGTTCAGACCTATCTGGATCTGATCGATGCCGGAGACAATGCCCGGGCGATAGCGATGCTGCAGGATGGAACAGAACTCTCCAAAAATAAAATAAATTTTGACACGTATTCCCACAAGTTAGAAGAGATAAACGATAAGGAAGCAGAAGCAATTCATGAAGAGTCGGAGAGCACATTTGCAAACTCCTCCCTGCTCCTTGCCATTGCAGGAGTACTCGGTGTCATCCTCTCTATCATCCTTGGATACGTAATATCCAGAAATATTACCGGACCACTAAACCGGACCGTGGAGATGATCCAGGAGATGGGGAAGGGCCATCTGAGTGCCAGGCTGTACATGAACCGCAGGGATGAGATCGGGATTATGGCAGAAACCATGGATACCTTCGCAGACAATCTCCAGAAAAAGGTCATCTACCTGATAAAACAGATTTCATCCGGTGAGAAAGTTCAGCAGATCCCACCGGTTGATGAACAGGATGAGATAGCACCGGCCCTGAACCTGATGATTGATACCCTCAATGCCCTCCTCGGTCAGTTATCTACCCTGATTGGTGAAGCAAAAGAGGGAAGACTGCAGAGCCGGGCCGATGCAACCCGGTTTTTCGGCCTGTACCGGGACATGATCACAGACGTTAATGATATGCTTGATGCGGTTACTGTTCCACTCAACGAGACACTCCGGGTTGCAGACCGGTATGCTGAAGTGGATTTTTCTGCACGCTTCGATGACAGGCTAGTGGTAAATGGAGAACTCCTCGAACTCAAGGAGAAGATCAATCAGATCGGAGTTCATGTAGGGACCGAACTTGGTACTGCCATCAGGGAGATCAATGAGCAGATCAGTTCGTTGAGTTTATCAGCAGAAGAGGCCGCAGCCAGTGTTGAAGAAGTAACGTCGGGAGCATCAACAGTCGCCCAGAGTTCATCGGTGGTAAGCATGAATGCAGAAAAGAGTTTCCAGTCCATCGATCAGGTGTTATGTGCGATGGAGGAACTGACCACCTCGGTTTCAACCGTTGCGACAAAGGTTGAGGTTGTCAACAGACTATCACTAGAAGCAAATGCCACATCGACTTCAGGAATGGAGCAGGCTGCTATAGCAGAGCAGGGTATTCATCGCATTAACGAGTCTGTCACCGACGTTGGATCCATAATTTCCGAGATTCGCGGACAGATGAATGAGATTGGAAAAATCGTCGGTATAATCGGGAATATTGCCGATCAGACAAACCTGCTTGCTTTGAACGCAGCCATTGAAGCGGCTCGGGCCGGAGAGGCGGGGATGGGTTTTGCCGTAGTTGCCGATGAAGTGAAAACACTGGCACAGGAGTCACAGGGCTCTACAGAGAATATTGCAAAGATCATAGCCTCATTACAGCAGCAGTCAGAACGTGCATCAGCAGCGATGAATCAGGCAACACGAGAGGTTGAAACGGGAACCGAGGCAATCGAAGGTACCATCCGGTTCTTTCATACCATTGTGGAACACGTTGAAGATATCTCCAGGAATATGACCGAAGTTGCAAGCCTGGCAGAAGAAGAAACAGCTGCAGTTGAGGAGATCACAGCGAGTGTGTCTGAAGTTAAGGGTATGTCCACGGTTACCGCCAGAGAGGCTGAAAGTTCTGCAGCAGCATCAGAGGAGTCATCATCTGCACTCGGTCAGGTTTCAACGGTCGTCAGTGATCTCTCGATCATCGCAGCACGGATCAATGAATCAATGACGCGACTTAACGCATAAGCGATCTTTCGATGCCCCCGGTGAATGATATGGGAACCAGAAGTAGTTACCAGCCGACATCTGTTGTTCAACCCAGGATTACCGGCAGAGGGAGTAAAACAGGAGATACGAAACGGTTTGTTGAGTTTACGCTTGGAACCGAAATATTTGCGATAAACCTTTTTCATACTCGTGAGGTCGATCACCCCGGCCAAGATCACTCCACTTCCCCAGGCGCCTTCCTTTGTGAAAGGTGTCATGGATCTCAGGGGGAGTATCACCGGTAGTGACCTACTTTATACCTGAAGATGAATATTTACCTGTTGAAAGGATTTGCTTTGACAATTTGGATCAAATTTGTTTGAATGAACGAGATTATGATAGAATTGCATCATCAGTTATATTCAAGGTCGCTACCCAGTTTTTAAACCACCATCTTCAGTTACAAGTGAGAGCAATACCAATAATCTATGACGTTGTTTTGCTTGATATCCCGGGCTGGATAAGTGGAGAACTGCCCTCATTTTTGATTGGAATAACATCCATGTTACCCCATCTACTCTTGGTGTTCTTTTACCTCGATTGCTTGACACTTTCCGTACTGCAAAAATTTCGCGTTAAAGGAGTGGGTGAGCAGATACCCACAATTTTAAATCTCAAGTTGGATTAATGTGTTCACGGAACACAAAATATGTTGTAATAATGTGTTTGCAGTACACAAATTATATACTTGAAAATGAAAGATCCTTTTTTATGAAACGATTCATGTACGATACACTACTTACGTGGAAAGACAGTGTGAATCGGAAACCGGTGATTATTGAAGGAGTTCGCCAGTGTGGGAAAACCTGGATTCTAAAGGATTTTGGTGAGGCGGAATTCAAAGATATCGCGTATTTCAACTTTGAATATGATAGCCGGCTGGAAAAGATATTTGATGGTGACCTGAATGTTTCAAGGATAATCAAAGATCTCGGCATTATACGGAATAAATCTCTCCAGCCTGGAACAACCCTCCTTATATTAGATGAAATTCAGATCTGCCCTCGTGCCATAACTTCTCTCAAATATTTCTGCGAAAATCTGCCCGAACTCCACATTGCCGCTGCCGGGTCCTTGTTAGGAGTAGCCATAGCACAGATGGGAAAAAATATCTCATTTCCCGTTGGCAAGGTGCAGATGATTAAGATGTATCCTCTTAATTTCCCTGAATTTCTCCTTGCAAAGGATGAAGAACTCCTTTACGAATATCTTGATAATTTGTCCCCGGACGAGGATATATCCGCTGTATTTACCGGAAAACTGGAGGAAGCCTATCATGAATATCTGATCACGGGTGGTATGCCCGAGGTTGTCAGATCATGGATACATGAAAGGGATATAGGGATTGTAGAATCGATACAAACAGGAATTCTTGATACGTATGAAAAAGATTTTGTAAAATATGCATCGGTATCCGAATTCCCTAAACTCTCTCTGATATGGAATGCAATCCCTGCCCAACTTGCACAGGACAATCAGAAATTTATATTCGCCCACGTAAAACAGGGGCTCCGGGCCCGGGACCTGGAGGACTCCCTGCTCTGGTTGATATCAGTCGGACTCATCTACAAGGTCGAAAAGATAGAGCGGCCATGTGTTCCTGTTGCAACATATGGTGACAGTACATTCTTCAAGATCTATTTTGCTGATGTAGGGCTTTTACGCAGAATGAGCAAATTTCCGGCAGATGTAATCTTTGATACCACCTCGCTTACCGCAGACATGAGGGGCATTCTCACGGAAAATTTTGTGTTGACAGAATTAATTGCGAACGATTTTCAAAGACCCTTCTTCTGGAAATCCGGCGGGATCGCTGAGGTTGATTATATCATTCAGGAAGGGGTTGATGTCATTCCGATCGAGGTTAAATCAGCCAGAAGAACCCGGTCAAGAAGTCTTGTTGAGTACAGGAAAAAATTCAGTCCGCGTGTTGCCGTCAGGACCAGTCTCAAAGATATTGCCCGGCATTCGGATGAATACGGTGATGTTCTGGAGATTCCGCTATACCTTATCTGGAAACTGAAGGCGTATCTTTGAGGAGCAGTCATTTGATGGAGTCTTATTGTTAAACTCAAAAAAAGATCGTCTTCCGGAGAGTTGAAACATTGTTATGGATACTGACTAAACCAAGAAAAAGAAAGATTCGAAGAGCAATGAAACAATATTACCCAAGTATTTTCAAGCCAAATACTTGTAAAATGCAAAAATTTAGTAATTATTCGTAAGCAATAAGCACGGCACCGAGTTTCTTCTCCATTTCATTGAGATCCTGGACCTGTTCAGGTTTGAGTGGTTTGTACTTCGGAGCTGCAAGAATGTACAATCCGAGTTCATTCTCCAGTGCCTGTACCTTCTCAAGTTGTTGTCCTGTCAATGTTGCATACATAGTTCTTCACCACGAGTATACTGGACCTGTGCCTGTAAAAAGTATCGCCGAAGAAATATTTCAAAAGAATCAAACAGTTTGAGCTCTGATTTTTTGGGGTAATAACAGGAATTTTTTCACACCCACCAATCAATCACACCTGAACCACGAGGAGATGAATAACCATGTCTGATCACAAAGACCCTGAGCAAATTGAGCATCATAATAGTTCTTCGAACGATCTCTTCATCACATCATCAGGAGAGTCAGTCTCCAGGACAGATGATTCAATTATTGTAAAACTCCCTCCAGGCAGAGTAGTCTTCTCAACTGCAACGATAAATGGAGGTTTTCGGCGTGATCTCACCGCTGTATATAATCATCAGTTATCTCATGCAGCAATTCACTCGCATGAACTTGAGGGAGGCAGTGTTGAGTCCTATCTAGCCATAACTGCAGAACGGTTGCATCTGGATCCAGATACTACAGCCGGACTCCTTACCGCAGCAAAGATGAAGCATGCAGCAGTTGTGACCGGGTCATTTCGTGGACTTGAGGTTACTGCCGTCATTACCGCAGGCATAGAAGTCAATGGAGGACGTGCAGGAGATCCTGCCTCATACTATCAGGAATCCGGGAACATATTCCCGGTTGGTGGGACAATTAATACCGTTCTGATCATGAATGCAGATCTTCCCGAACGAACATGCATTCAGGCTGTAATGACTGCTACTGAAGCGAAGAGTGTTGCACTCCAGCAGCTGATGGCACAGAGCCAGTACTCGTCTGGTATTGCTACCGGATCTGGAACTGATGGCATCGCTATCATTGCAGATTCTACAAGTTCTCAACATCTGACTGATGCCGGTAAACATTCAAAACTTGGCGAACTTATTGGGACCACTGTCATCAAAGCAACTGCTGAGGCACTCAACAGGCAGTCTGGCCTGAACACTCTATCCCAGCGAAACCTGATGGTCAGACTGGCCAGGTTTGGCATCACTGAAGAGGAGGTCTGGTCTGCTGCAACGAAACTGGATGGTGAGAACCGGCGAGCCTGGTTCATTGAGGCACTCAGAGAGATTGCACGTGAACCGGCACTGGTCGCAGCAGTTTCTGCAGTCATTCATATTCATGATGAGATCTCATGGGGGCTGATTCCAACAGTAGCGGGGCAGAATGCTGCGTCTCGTCTGCTTCAGGCAATACCTGACCTGACGGGAATTCAAGGAGGTGACTGCAGCCTCTCACTTACTCATCAACAGAGTATACTTGACAACCTTAAGATTACTATTGCACACATGGCTAAACAGAGATGTCTCTCACGAACTGATATATTAGGCTAATCTCTTCTTTTTAAGAATCTAGGTAATAAGATAAATTTTCCATCTTTTTATCCAATCCTTACAGAATATCAGCACAAATTTTATGATTCTAACTTCAGGATAATTTAAGAAGTGATTTATTACTTCAATACTTATAAGCAACAAGATGCAACAATCCGGAAGAATTAAGCGCTGTCCGGTGTGTAACGGACGCATGGAGTATAGATCATTTGATCCATGGACAACTTTTCCAAAAGATATCTGTAGTAAGTGTGGTTATTCCGGATCTTTTGCCATTGAATGGGTTAATGATAAAATGATGGCAGACTACCATCCTCACGACTCCGAACATCGAAAAAAAGAGGCATATGCGATAGAACACAGTTCACTACAGAATGTTGTCCGTTTCTTTGGCATCATTGCGATTATCACATATCTGTTGATACTGATTATGATGGTAATTACGGCAATAAAATAAACTGGAGGATTGATGAATTAGATCCGGATTTTGCAAAGAATTATTGCTTGTTTGAGTTCAAAATATATCTATCGATAATAAAAAACCATCTCATATCGTAGGATATTGTACATGGTGGAAGAGCATAATTAAACACCTATGAGGCAGCGCCTCATTGGTGTTTTGATACACCCAGTAACAAATATTAACGCTTCTGATAGTTGATGGATTTAGAATTTTACGGGTTATTCACTGTATATCCCATTCATATGATCCCTGAATATATACTCCAAAAGCATCAATGATCCAACTCCACCGATAAGTGCTCTCTGAATAAACTCAAGAACAGTATACATCCTATTAGAGAGATCAAAATAACTCCTGCAGACTCCTGAAAACGCCAAATGTTCTCCAAAAATCCCTTCTGCAAAGTAAAAATCTGGTGATGCAGACTCTGCACTCACTCCTAACGCTGAAGAAAGAGTATGGTCCTCTAAAAATCTGATAAGCGATCTGTGTTGATCCTCATCTCCTCCTTGTCCAACCTCTATACAGACCGGTAGCATATTCAGATACGAATAGAGCCATGTTATCAAAGGTAATGCTACAGAAATGTCGGCCCGAATCCCAAACGTGAGCCCCCGGATCGATGATGCTTCATGAGAAGATCTGCTAATAATATGATAAGCCCTGTTTTTTTGTGAATTCAGGTAATCAAGGGCTAAACCCGGATCGACACTGAGAGCTGCTGCCACTGTACGGATCCAGACTTCAGTTGCTGAAAAACCGATCGGTGCACCAGCCGGGGATATCACTGGAGGAATACCAAACTTGTTTTCATACCAGGCAGCTGTCTTTGTGGCATACTCCGGAAAAATAACCAGGTTATGAGAGGCCGAAGTAGACTCCCTGATCTCTGCAACAGGAGAACCAGTCCATTTACAAATTACATGAAGCCCCATCAACGTGCACAAATGAATTAATTCACGAGCATTCCCCTCCCAATACCGCTGATATAAAGAAAGCCCAAGAAGATTTACACCTCTTTTAATTTTTGGCAGGTTGTTTAAGGAAAGCCATTCAAGTAACGCTACCACCGTCTCATCAGATGCTGCGGGTAAAGGCTTTGAATACCATGCATCCTCAAAGGCAATACATCTCCTGGCAAGACCTGCCTGTCTGATAAACCGGTTCAGATCATCCCCTATCAATGATGCACCAGGAGAATTGACTATAGCAATTAGGGTATCTCCTTTCTCAGCAATGAGTGGCAGGATTGCTGAAAGTTTCGCTGTCGATCCGGCAATGTAATCATCAGCATCCAGGTATGTGCAGGGAATCCGTGACTGGCCGAAAAAGAACAGTTCTTCAAAACTTCTCCTGGTAAGGCAGGTATCCCTGGGCAGGAGGCGATCTGAAAGATACGCAGGATATCCTCTGCACCCATTCGGCCCGTTGATCATCGCACGAGCATCAACAATCCCCTCGATAGTTAGTAGAGACCCTAAAAATCCATCTGCATCGTCAATCATGTCATCCCCCCATCCTTCCTCCATCCTTCACTGTTCGGGAGTTTGATTATCCGACTCCATCGCTCAGCCCACCTGATTCCTGCAAAAAAACCGAGACCCGGAGAGTATGGAATAAGATCGCTCTTTGCATGTTCTTCTGGTGAAAGGGATGGATAGGTATAGAGCACCAGATCAGGTTTCAGAACCCTGATATCTGTCAAGCGTTTCTGTAGATCATAGTCATAACAGAAATCTATCGTCTTCTCGTATCGTGATTGAAAGGTGTCATTAAACGGTGAATACAGTATACCTACTCGTAAAACATTCATCCCGAGATCAATAGCCAGATCCAGAATCCAGTCGATTGATCGGCGTTGTGTTGTTATCAGAACTGTTTTCCCTTTCAGAATCTCCCTTGACCTGAGGAGCTTCTTTTCATACTCAATCCATGCATCCCGGATCATCATATCAGCACAATCCTTACGATCAAAGACATCTGCCACTGCACGTAACCAGATTTCAGTCTCAATACGCCCAACTGGAAGGGGGTAGTTGAGGAACGGCCGATGATATGTTGACTCTATGAACGTCCTGATACTTCCCGAGTAATCGTTATGATCAATAGGAAGAAAGAGTGACGAATCATGTGCTTTTCTGAGTGACTTCACAGAACAACGGCAGAGTAAGCGGCAATTTAGGGTTACTACAAGATGATTCAAAAGTTTTTCGATCACCCTGATATTTCGTTCTTCTCCTGGAGCAAAGACTCGTTCTCCTACCAGGGTAACCGAGCGATCACCTGTTGTCCGTGTCATGGGAGGAAGATGCTGAAATATCTCCTGGTATGTCAGAATCATTCCCTGGGTAAAATCTCCGGCTATGTTACCATCAGCCTGAATTACAATGATCTCGACTCCAGGTTTTTTTTCTTTCATCTGATCTATAACATATCGGACCCGGTCACCATTCAGACCCGGTACACAGGAAGGTATGATGAAGATCCAGGAGTATCCTTTGTCAATTACTTCTTCTAAAACACGTGTCAGGGATTCCTCTCCCCCATGGATAAATTCATTGTCAGAAAGATTGGTACAAAACAGTGATTCTGCACTTGAACCATGATACGGAACTTTTGAGATTCGGGTTATTCTCATCTCGGTGCCGATAATCTTCTCCCTGATCATGAGAGAACAACTGGTAGGTGCATGCATTATCGTTGCTGCATCGGTAAACTGAGTTGTCACTACTACTGCACCGGCAAATGCGCATCCAATAAGTGGTCGTTTATTCCTAACCGATGAAGAGTATTCTAAAGCCTTTGGTTTTTCTGAAGCCAAAATAGGCCCATAAGATTCTACTGTATGAGTAAGTTTTCGCTCAAGGAGCAGGTGTTCGAGGTCAGGATCAGATAGTGGGCTGCCGGTATACAGGCAGTCACCTGACCCGGTCCTGATCTTTCTGATATGATCAGAAAGATCTCTAAAGATAGAAGCTTCCCTGGACTCAGGGAAGAGTTCCAGGATCGTCTTTCCTTCTTTCTCTGCCTGCGCAAATAGAGTACTCTTAGGAATGTGAGCAATAATTGGGAGGGATACTGCGTTTGCAAACCTTACAACCCGTACCTCTTCGTCATCTAATCCCCGCTCATTGAAGATGATTCCTGCAATTCTCCCTGTTTCAGATGTAAAATTCTGGATCCCTTTGAGAATGTTGTTTGCAGCGTACAGAGACATGTACTCACCTGATGTCACCACAACCACAGCATCGGCATACTCTTCTCTGACAGGAACTGCAAATCCCCCGCACACCACATCTCCAAGTACATCATACAGAGTAACATCAAATTGATGAGAATTGAGACCCAGATTTGACAGGAGTTCAAACATGGTGATGATACCCCGCCCTGCACATCCAACACCGGGTTCAGGTCCGCCTGCCTCAACACAGGCGACTCCCCGGTATCCTCTGAAAAGAATATCTTCAAGACGACGGTGCCCGGGGATTGTCTGCTTTGCATAATCCATAACGGTTCTTGGGATAGTATCACCAAGCAGGAGGCGTGTCGAGTCATGTTTAGGATCGCACCCAATCTGAAGAACCTTCATACCATCTTCAGCAAGCGATGCAGAAATATTAGCCGAGATGGTGGATTTTCCAATCCCTCCTTTTCCATATACTGCAAACTTCATAAGTTTTAGATCCCAGGGCTCATAATCCTGAATTCAGTAACAATTTTTGAGATCTGCGGAGGATGCCAGGTATAACGATAATCCGGTCAGGAAGAACAGTTGAGATCAGCCGTGCAAAACAAGGCTCCATCTGGCAAGGTAATAATTTAGAACGATATTTCCTCCTCATGATATACCCAGTTGAAGAAATGCTATTGGAAACTGCTGAGGTTATACCCCTTTGATTGAAAATCTCTGCCCATCTCAGCAGGTATTCCAGAAAGAACTGTTGATACACAGAAATGCATGAGTGAAAAACAATAATCAGTATTGGGCACAATGGTCGATGAAGTGATATGAATCAATTTAGGCTCGATCATACAAAACATAGGTATCAGAACTCAATACCTTCCCGGGCTCTGACTCCATTATCATAGTAATGCTTGATCTTTTTCATTTCAGTAACAAGATGAGCTGCTTGAAGCAATTCTGCAGGAGCCTTTCTTCCGGTTAACACCACCTCAACATGGGGTTTTCTCACCTCAATCAGAGCCAGAAGTTCTTCAGTAGTAATAACCTGATATGCAACACACATCAGAATCTCATCCAGAACAACCAGATCAAAACACCCTGATCTGAGAACATCATGGCAGTGTTTCATCCCTCGATGTACAGCCGCAATCTCACCCGGACCCGGGAGTCCTGACACAAAATTTCCAGTCCCGTACTGCTCTATCACAAACCGATCACAAAGAGCACAGAGTCCAAGTTCTGCTGTTTTAATCCCTTTGAAGAACTGAGCAAAGAAGACCGAACCTCCGGTCAGTAAAATTCTCATGGAAAGGCCGAGCGCTGCAGTCGTCTTCCCTTTCCCTGTACCACAGTAAATCTGAACATACCCCTGCCTGGCCAAACGATCTTTCAGAGATGAGGAGCAGGATTGAGAAAGTCCAATCTGCCCCCCGGTGGTATTGGAGTATGCTGGTGGATGGTGTGTGCTGATGCTTCCTGTCATGGACAATGCTGGTTACGCTGGATGGGCCATATCAGACTCTTTTCGAAGAGCCCAGATCACAAACTCGTTCGGATTATGGAACATAAACGCTGGTACAGGGACCTCATCCCCGCGTGATGTATCCATCCTGCTGACGATCATCTCTCCTTGAGGATTGTATGAGTACTTCACCTCAAGATCATTCTCTTTTCCCCAGAGCCCTGGGTCAACAGCCAGATTGTATGCGATCGAGACCGCCCACTGATCATCAGTGATGTCTGCGTACACTTTTCCCAACAGACGCCTGTTATTCCTCCTGATGGAAACTTTGTTCTCAAACTTTTCTACAGAACTACGAAGTTTTGAGTTAGGCTTCAGGCCAAAAAAATTTGCCATAGATCAAAATAAGTTGTTTATACTAAAAATGGTTTCCTATGACTGATCATAACAAAACCATTAGAACTGTTTTTTCTTACAGATGACAACCCTATAATTGATCCTAATCCCTGCTTCATCTTCTGATGTAAAAAAACAGGATAATAAACCCTAACAGTGGCCCATTGGTAACCTGAAGCAAGACCTATGAAAAGAACCTTTCAAGTAAATATTTGCGCAATTGCCAGGTTGAAGATAGTATAGTTCAGGATCACTTACTTTTTTCAGATACCAGGGGATCCATATTGATGATTGATGAATTTTCAGTTTTATTCTGTGAGATGCTGACATGCCGATACCTGCCAGACGGAATTACCATCTCAAAGATAGCACCTTCTCCCTTTCTTCCAATCTCCGAAATCTCTATCTCTGTGATCTTGAGAATTTCGCGAACGAGAAAGAGACCCATCCCGGTATTTCTTCCATGCCCTCTGAGAAAGATCTTCTTCTTCTCCTCGTCGGCCACTCCTTCCCCATCATCTGCGATATGAATCAGAAGGATATCTCCACTCATATGGGATGAGACTGTAATGGTCTTTACAGACCCCCCATGCCTGATACAATTCTCAATGAGATTGTAACATACCCGGGAAAAGAGAGGATCCACAGATACCTCTATTGGGAAGGTGAGAAGAATGTGAAACTCAATGTCTGCAGAACGAGCCAGGTCCGCATATGAAGAAAATGATTCCTGAAGATCAGACCATACTGGCTCTGATATCCCGATGTCCTGATACAGAGCTGTAAAGGAGATCGCCTGATCGATATTCTGCACTGACCTATTAGCGATATTGATGAGAACTTCGGTATCCTCCCCGGTGTTATATTCGTTCACGATCGACAGAGCAGCCTGAAGAGAGGTCAGATGATTCTTGATGTCATGTCTGGTAATAGAAGAGAGGAGATGCAGTTTCTGGTTAGCCTGAATAAGTGCACGTTCAGCCCGGATGCGAACAGTGACATCTCTTCCCCTTCCAAGAAGGGCTGTTCTGCCATTATACTGAATACGAGCTAAAACAAATTCAATCATCTTTGTTGATCCATCTCTCGCCTGAATCGATGTCTCATACCGCAAATGGCCTGTAATTCCGTCCATAACCATCTGAACCTGGGATCGAAGGGCAGGCCTATCAGCCGGAGTGATAGTCTTCCAGATATCCAGATCGTAGAGATCTCCTTCAGAGTACCCTGATATCGTTGAACATGTGGGATTTACGTAGATGTACCGGGAGTCCTGTATCAGAAATACCGCGTCGTTACTGTTTTCTACCAGAGTCCGATACTTGAGTTCACTCTCTTCAAGCAGTCTCTTCCATTCATATAGTGTCTCATAACTTTCACGCAATTCCTCCTGCGAAACTGCCAGTTCTTCATATGAACTCTCAAGTGTCTCTTGCTTCTTTTTTAATTCCTCTTCAATTGCCATGATGTGGGAGATATCCCGAATCGTCACAATTGCACCATATGGCTGCCCTTCCTGATCTGATAACATCCCTGCTACCACCCAGACAATCCGATCCCCCGTCTGAAAAGACGAGGGAATACAGGCATATCCACTGATATTGCATCTCCCAACCTCTACTGATGTATACCGGGAATAATCTACACTGGCTCCGTGTACCAGATAATCGACAAGCGTGTCCCGTTTATCTCCATAGATTGCAGATGCATATGCCCGGTCAGTTGCGCCCAAAATTTCTGCCTTTCTATTTCCGGTGAATAACTCCATAGCCCGGTTCCATGCGATCACAGATCCATTCTTATCGATTGCAAAGGTAGGATCCGGGAGGTGTTCAATAATATTTTCAAAATGATTCCGTGAGTTCTGAAGTGTATGGAGCAGCCTGACACGCTTTGTTGTATCCCGGATGGATTCAATAGCTCCTGAAAGATTTCCCTTGGGATCTGAAAATCGGGTAGCCTTCACCCAGAACGTCTTCTTGACTCCGTTGATGGTGCAGGTAGTACTCCCGGTGTAGCCTTTTTCCGTTTTTTCTGGTTTTTTGTAGTTTTTACCGATATCATCGTGAGGACGTAGGAGGTAATCAAGAATCAGAGGGCGTTTCTCTCCATAGAATGGGATCGCATACGCATAATCGCCCAAACCCATCATATCGTGAGCAGATATTCCTGATAACTCCTCAATCGCCTCATTCCAGGCAATAACTTTCCCATTCAGGTCAACTGCAAAAGTAGGATCCGGTAGATGACTGATGATGTCCTTCATCATCTGGTGTGCTTTTGCTATCTCCTCTCTCGCACGGTGACGATCAACGGCAGTATGAATCATGTTGAGAAGTTCAGTATACTGGCACGAACCTGCTCCTTTCTGGAGGTAAAAATCAGCCCCATTATTGAGTGCAGATATTGCCACATCTTCCCGTCCCCTGCCGGTAAAGAGGATGAACGGAATAGTCTCTCCTGATGACCTAATCTCCTGAAGAAATGAGATTCCATCACGAAAGGGCATCTCATAATCTGATACGATTGCATCATACCGACCGGATGAGAACTTTTGAAGCCCGATGAAAACATCTGGCGCAACATCCACATGAACACCGTCATCACGCTCAAGATAGCGACGGGTCAGGTCACGAAGGAGTGGATCATCATCAACATAAAGTATGGAAAGCATATCGATATCTATTCAGAATTGACGGGTTTACGATCAACAACCATTTCAAACTCTCAATACCCTAAAAGATCCCTGAATATTCCCAGCAAGAACTGGTACGGTTTCAGGAAGCCGTGTGAGGTTTCGATCCATTTCTACAATATTCTTGGT